>NZ_JANSIN010000055.1:0-16703 GCF_047462115.1 Synechococcus sp. R50.1
GGTAGTAATCCGTACTGAACATATTATACATTATTTTCAGTATAGTTGAGCTTATTATTGACTAGAGTCATGCTCCTCTGAGGAGCTAGCTAAGAATCTACCACTTTCGGGGATCGGTAGCGGCAAAATGGAAAACTTTCTGAAAGCTGTCTGGTGTAAAGTTTTGCTGGGGATGGTCAGCAGGCGTTAACATTCCGTAACTCTCTGTGTCCCGTCCTGGATCCCCCAGGTTTCATATACTAAGGGGCAGGAGTGGCAGAGGGTGAGGATGACTCCCCAGAGTTGGCTGGTGGATGCAATCTGGCTGGACTACCGCTTGGCAGTGGCGCTGACGGTGGTGATGCCATTGCTGCTGCTGATTTGGGCTTTTGCGGTGGGGTTGCGGCCCTTGATTCAGCTATTGATCGTTTATTGGCGGGTATCGAGCCTCTTGGCGGTGACGGTGTACCTGATGATTGGGGGCCTGCCCGTCAGCTTTCTCAGTGGAGCAATGGCGCGGCTGTTGATCTTGGTTTGTCTTTGGTTTTGGCGGGACTGGAGTGCTGCTCTCGAGCAGTCGAGAACCTGGGCGGCGCGAGCCTTTTTGCTCTGGCGGTGGGGCCTGACTGGTTATATGGGGGCCGGGATCCTCTTTTCGGGGGCCTTTGTGCCCTGTGCTTTCCGCACTTCTCTGCCAGAGGAGTGCCGGGCTTGGTTTGGGCCACCGCTGGGGTTTCGGGAGATCTTCCATCCCAATGTATCGCCGGAGCTGCTGGGGAGCGTGGGGGCCTGGGGGCTGGTGGCCTACCTGCTCTACAGCCTCTACTTTGTCTGGCGGCTGCGACCCGGAACTGATAAGGGGGAACTGGAAGCATGAGGGCCCTGCCTTGGCCCTTGGCCTTGGAGCGCTATAGCCAAGACCACCCGCAAGAGGTGCTGCGGGTGGAGGTGGAAAGCGAGGGAGAGTCTGATCTGGTGCTGATCTACCGCGGCTACAGCAGCTCCTTGCGCCGACCCACTCCCCCCGATCCCGAAGCGGCGGTGATCCCTCCCCAGGCCCGCTTTTTGCAGTTGGAGCGCTTGGCTGCCCCCTATCACCCCGATCGCTCACGGGTTCTGGCTGTCTATCGCAACTGGGGAGAGCTAACAGCATGGCTGGCCCAAGAAGGGATCCCAGTGACGGAGTAAGGGATCCCTGGCACCTACCGCCCCACAGGACTGGGTTGCCGCTGGAGGATGGTGTATTCTGCCGGCTGCAAAAGCGAACGTCCTGTCATTTCGGGGGGCTGAGGCAGGCCCAAGATCTCCAGCAGGGTGGGGGCCACATCAGCCAAAGTGCCGTTGGAGCGCAACTTGACATCGCCGCCACAGCCGGGGATTTTGCGCCTTTCCCCCTCCACCAGAATGCAGGGAACGGGGTTGGTGGTGTGGGCCGTCCAGGGGTTGCCGTTCTCATCCCACATCAGCTCTGCATTGCCATGATCCGCCAGGATCAAAGTAGTGCCTCCCGCATCTACCACTGCCGCCAGCAGCCGGCCCAAACAGCGATCCACCGTTTCCAGGGCGCGGATGGTGGCTTCGTAGTTGCCAGTGTGACCTACCATGTCGGGGTTGGCATAGTTGAGCACCACCAGGCCGTATTCGCGGCGGGCGATGGCCTCTATCGCCTTGTCGGTCACTTCCACTGCCGACATCTCCGGCGCCTGGTCGTAGGTGGTCACTAGCGGGCTTTGCACCAGGATGCGATCTTCGCCGGGGAAGGGCTGCTCGATGCCGCCGTTGAAGAAGTAGGTGACATGGGCGTATTTTTCCGTCTCGGCAATGCGCAATTGCTTGAGGCCGGCCTCGCTCACCACTTGGCCCAGCAGGTGATTCAGGTTCTGGGGCTTGAACAGCACCTGCACCGGCAGATCCGCCTCGTACTGAGTCATGGTGATGAAGGTGAGAGCCGGCAGCAAGGGGCGTTGAAAACCCGAAAAGTCTGGGCAGACAAAGGCTTGGGTAAGTTGGCGGGCGCGATCTGGGCGGAAGTTGAAGAAAAGCACCGCATCTCCCGGCTGCACAGCCCCCGGAGCCAGGCGGGTGGGCGGGATGAACTCGTCTGTGAGATCCTGGGCATAGAAAGCTTCCATCACCTCCGCGGCGCTTTGTCCACGGCCAGGGCCGTCTTGGGTCATGATCTCGTAGGCCTTTTGGGTGCGCTCCCAACGGCGATCCCGATCCATGGCGTAGTAGCGTCCGCTCAGGGTGGCGATGACGCCATTGCCCAGCCATTGCAGCTCTTTTTCCAGGGCGGCCAGAACCCTGGCACCATCGCGGGGCAAGGTGTCGCGGCCATCGGTGATGGCGTGGACATAGGCCGGAATCTCAGCCTGGGCCGCCAGCTTGAGCAACCCATAGAGATGGTCGATGTGGGAGTGAACCCCCCCCTCGGAGCAAAGGCCAACGAAGTGAAAACGGCCCCCTCGCTCTCTGAGCTGGCGACAAACTTGCATCAACAAGGGATCCTGGAAGAGGGATCCTGTCTCTATCGCGTCGCTGATGCGCACCAATTCCTGCGGCACCACCCGCCCTGCCCCCAAAGTCAGGTGCCCAACTTCAGAGTTGCCCATCTGTCCTGCCGGCAGGCCCACGGCCCGACCCGAAGCTTGCAGCAGGGTGTGGGGATAGGCAGCCCAAAGGCTATCCAGGACAGGGGTTTCCGCAGCCAGCACCGCGTTGCCATCGAGAGCATCCCGATAACCCCAGCCATCCAGGATCACCAAAACCACAGGTGCTACCGATTGCGAATCCATGAAATGGCCTCTCGTTTTATTTAAGACATAATACCAGCCCAGGCAACACGATACCGGATCTTACATTTGCGCTCAAGATTTCAGTATTATCAATCTTCTTTTGAGAGGATAAGGAAGTGCCTGCACAGGCAGGATGGAGTCTTTAGAGCCAACTCCTATGGACAACTGTGCTGCGGTCAAGAGTATTTCTGCGGATGAAATTGCAGATGGGATCCTCAGGGGCTGGGCTGCAACCGTTTGCGCAGAGACTCCGAGCGCCGCTTAGCAATGGCATTTCGGGGATCCAACTTCAGGGCAGTTTCGTAAGCTTCCAGGCTTGGGCCATAGAGATTTTTCTTCTCATAGGCATGGGCCAGATTGTTCCAAGCAGTTACATAACCGGGATCCGCAGCCACGGCATCCTTGTAGTAACGGATGGCCAAGTCGTACTGCCCCTGGCTGAAGTAGGCAAAACCGAGGGCGTTGCAGACGGGGGGAATGTTCTCCCCGGCCACTTCTAGGGCTTTTTTAAGCTGGGCAACCGCCTGGTCGTAGAGGCCTTTTTGCAAATAGACGCTGCCCAACTCGTAGTGCTCCTGCGGGGATCCCTTGCCTTTGCTCAGGCGGGGCTGCAGCTCACGGATGACCTTTTCCTGGGCCCGTACCCGCAGCACCTCCCGCAGGACAAAGAAGCCCGCCACGCCGAGGATACTGGCCAGAGCCACCAAATACAGGAGGGGAACGTTAACGCCCATTTTGCTTGATCCACTTGCCTGTGATGGGTCTTGCCGGCGTCACGCCTGGAGGTGAGCCTCGATAAACCAAAGATCTTTGTCAATCTGGCGCGAGATCTCGGTGAACAGGTCTGCTGTGTCGGCATCCCCCAGTTCGGTGGTGCGGTCAATGTTGCGGCGGACGGAAGCTGCATATTGAGCGTAGCGGGCTGCCAAAGCCTGCAGGTGATCCCGACCCTCTTCAGCGGCCAGATCGTACTCCGGCAAGGTGGAGGTTTGGGCAACGATGCGAGCCGTGCCGCGGGCGATGCCCCCCAGCGCCGTAACCCGTTCCGCCAGCATGTCCACGTAGTTTTCCAGGGTGCTGGCAAAAGTGTCGAACATCTCGTGCAAGGCGATGAAGTGCATGCCTTTAACGTTCCAGTGGGCCTGTTTCACCTGCGTCTTCAGATCCAACGTGTCTGCCAAGGACTGGTTGAGCAGCTCCACCAGTTGCGCGCGAGCCTCTGCCGGCAAGTCGATCCGGGTGGGGTAGAGACGGGTTTTCTCGGCGGTAACCATGGCCAACCTCCTAACTGTGTTTCCATTATCGGGGATCCGCTTCGGCTTCCCAACTGAGCCCATGGTAACACAAACTCAAAATGAGTATGAGTTAGGAGGAGTCTATAGAGTTACTTACCGATGCAGAAGCGGCTGAAAATCTGATCCAGCACTGATTCCGAGATCTCCTCGCCGGTGATCTGGCCAAGGGCATGCAGGGCGCCCCGTAGGTCGATGCTCCAAAAGTCCAGGGGGAGCTGAGCTTGGATGGCCTGCCCCACCTGTTCCAGGCTGGCTTGGGCTTGTTGGAGGGCAGCGGCCTGCCGCTGGTTCAGGCTTATCTCCAGATTGGGCTGGGGACGTCCCTGGGTGACAAGCTGCTCCAGGGCTTCTTCCAGCTCCGGGATCCCTTTCCCTTGGGCGGCAACGGCGGGGACGCGGTGGGCAATCTCGGGGGGGAGAGGGATCCCCTCTGGCGGGGCGAGGTCGGTTTTGTTGATCACCAGGATGAGGGGGCGATGGCGGACAGACTCATAGATGGCGGCGTCGGCAGCCGTCCAGCCCGCTTGGGCGTCGATGACCAGCACCAGCACATCGGCAGCCTGGGCTAGGCGTTGGGAGCGCTCCACCCCCAGCCGTTCCACCGGATCTTCGGTGGCGCGGATGCCGGCAGTGTCCAGCAGTTGAACGGGGATCCCTTTCACCACCAGGTGGGATTCCACCACGTCGCGGGTGGTGCCGGGCAGATCGGTGACGATGGCCCGATCCTGTCCTGACCAAGCATTGAGCAGGCTGGACTTGCCCACATTGGGCCTCCCGACAATGGCCACCTTCACCCCGGTGCGCAGCAGTTGTCCCCGTTCTGCCGTGGCCAGCAGGGCTTGCATCTGGGCTTGAATAGCTTGGAGCCGGGCCTGCCAAGCGGCAACATCCAAGGGGGGCAGATCCTCTTCAAAGTCGAGGCGAGCCTCAATTTCTGCCAACAAACCCAGCAGCTCCTGGCGCAGGGCGCGAATGGATCCCCCTAACTTACCCTGCAAGCCTGCTAGGGCCATCCGGGCCGCCTGAGGGGAGCGGGCCGCCACCAGATCGGCCACACTCTCGGCCTGGGTGAGGTCAATGCGGCCATTCAGAAAAGCGCGCAGGCTAAACTCCCCCGGCTGAGCCAGCCGCGCCCCCTGCCGCAGGCATTGTTGCAACGTGGCCTGAACCACCATGATGCCACCGTGGCAATGCAGCTCTGTCACATCTTCGCGGGTGTAAGAACGGGGGGCCTGCATCCAAACGGCCAGCGCTTCGTCTAGGATTTGGCCTTTCTCATCGTGGATCCAGCCGTAGAGGAGCCGATGGCTCTCCCAGACTGCGTTGCGGCGGGCAGGGGTAAAGATGGCTTGGACAATGGGAAGGGCTCGTGACCCGGAAAGGCGCACAATCCCCACGCTGCCCTGTTCAGGCACTACCGCAGTGGCAATGGCAGCGATCGTATCGGCCAGGGGCGCAGTCGGATCCATCTTGAATGAAGCCCTGAGGGAGTTCGAGCAGCCGTTGGATTACAGATCGGCATCCACCGATTACCAAAAAACTGGGTTTAAAGCCCTGCCCTTCTAGGACGACTTTTATCTCGTTAGACCTGCGCTAAAGTGTGCCCATGCGCGTTCCAGAAGCCAAGCTCCTCAACGGCACAGCCCAGCAGTACCAAGCCTTGGACGAGGCCATCCGCACTGCCC
Organism: Synechococcus sp. R50.1; assembly: GCF_047462115.1. Classification (NCBI taxonomy): domain Bacteria; kingdom Bacillati; phylum Cyanobacteriota; class Cyanophyceae; order Synechococcales; family Synechococcaceae; genus Synechococcus; species Synechococcus sp. R50.1. The sequence continues at coordinate 5,755 of NZ_JANSIN010000055.1, forward strand.
AGTTTATCCGCAACAAATGCCTGCGCCACTGGATGGATAACCAGGGGGTTGGCAGAGCTGCCCTCTATGCCCTCTGCAAGAACTTGGCCAGAGAGTTCCCCTTCGCCCAGAAGCTTAACTCCTCTGCCCGACAAGCCAGCGCGGAGCGAGCTTGGTCTGCCATCTCCACCTTCTACCGCCGCTGCCAGAACCAGGAAGCCCAAAAAGGCTGTCCCCAGTTCCAGAAACACTGTCGCTCTGTGGAGTACAAAGTCTCCGGCTGGAAGCTGGCAGCAGATAGGATGTCCCTCACCTTCACAGATGGCTTCCAAGCAGGCACCTTTGCTCTGTATTGCAACGGCGAGGTGCGGCAGGACATCCTCACCCTGAAAATCAACCGGTGCGGGTGGTGCGGAGAGCCGATGGCTACTACGCCCAGTTCTGCCTGGACGTGGAGCGTCAGGAGCAGGTGGAGTCCACCGGCCAGGTGGCGGGGCTGGATGTGGGCTTGATGCACTAACAAGGTAGAGTGCCCCAAATTCTTGCGTCGTGCCAAGAGGAGGTTGAAGCGACACCAGCGGAGGTTAAGTCGGAAGTATAGGAAGGGGATCAAACCCCAATCTAAGAACTACCCAAAGCAGAGGAAGCGACTGGGCAAGGTGCATCTCAAAGTCCAGCGCCAGCGCAGAGACTGTGTCATCAAGGTGACCCGGTGCGTGGTACTCGCCTACGGCGACGCGGAGCGCTTTGTCTCACGACATTGTGGCGTATGAGGACTTGCCGGTGCGCAACTTGGTGAGGAACCACCACTTGGCCAAGGCCATTCGCGATGCCAGTTGGAGTTTATTCACCGGATGGCTGGACTATACGGAAAGGTCTTCAACGAATAAAGGCAGCCAGATTTCTTAGGGCTTCGTTGTCCATCCAGGAAGGGGGCACAGGACGTCATTCATAGATAGAATCCGAGCCATCGTAGCTACGGGGATCCCGCTGGTACTTCATCAAGGCTTGAAGGGTATCTCGGGGTGGAGTAGAACCGCGCAAGTCCTTCAAAGAGAGGGAAATGTTGGGAGCCGACAAGGTGGCACCGCCCACATGACAATTCGAGCAGGCGGACTGAAAACGATTTTTGACATCCTTGACATACTCCCCTGCCCAAAGGCAGGAGATTCTGGTTCCTGGCTCTGCGACAGCACTTACCGTGTTGGGCTGCCCCTCTACGACAGCGGTGCTCATCTCCCCAGGCATTCCCCCTTGCGGGGCAGTTCCCTAAACCCAGTTTTCTTGGTAAGGATGAATGCGAGCCGCCACCGGACTGGCCAGCCCCAGCCACAACAAGGCCAGGATCCCGACCTAGGCCTAGAGGCGAGACGGGATCCGCCATCTCATAGGCAACTTCTGATCCAGATGCGGCATTAGAGATAGGCTGATAGGTCGCTGTGGCTTTCGCTCTTGGTACCACCCCAGCCGGGAACGGTCTTGGCCTGCACCAGAATGTAGCCCGCAATCAGCTTCAGATCCTCGTCGGTGAGGTTGCGCAGACGTGGATACTCACTGGTGAGCTGGGTGTTGGGGTGATACTCCAACAGAGACTCTACCCCGTCATAGGTGACTGGATTCTTGATGTAATCCACAATCGCCAGCACATTATCCCGTGGGGGAGTTGCCCCCTCCAGATCCGAAAGCTTCAAGCTCACATCCGGGTTGGGATAGGTCTGGCCGCCCACATGGCACTGGGCGCATGCGGTGTTGAATAGCTTCTTCCCTTTGGCCAACTGGGCTTCGGTAAAGGTAATAGACTCAGTTGGCGACAGAGCCACCGCAGGAATATCCTTAGCTGCAAACACTGGAGCCAGACCCCAGCCAAACCCAGCCATCAACGCAGCCAACAGCAGGACAAGCAACCGACGACGCGCTGGCGCAAACACCTTCTGAAAAGAAAAAGCTTTGCTAAACATGGTTCTCCGTAGATCAGCCTAGAAAGAGGAGAGGTGGGCTCCACTCCAGCCACAAACCCGACAACAGGATCAAGAATAGACCATTAAGAGATCATTTGCAGATGGGATCCGGGATAGTTTTCCAATGGTTCCATTTGCCTTTGGTGTTAAGTTTGATTACGGAGCTATGGCCTGTTGGGAGTCTGTTGGCCGAGAGCTGACTTGGCCACAGCCCAGTCGAGAGAACTGAGCAGGTAATGAGCAGGTAATATAGAGCTTGGCTTGCTTGCCTGGCAACCTCAGAGCAGGAGAATACGGCAGACTCCGTTCCAGGTTTTCCCCATGTCCTCTATCCGATTCCAGCCGTTGCGGGTGGCTTTCACCTGTGCGGATCCCAGTCAAGTGCAAATGCCCGTTGCCGATTTGCTGGCGGCCTTGCCGGCCTCACCGCTTCTGACCTACACAGACCCGGAAGCAGCGGACTTGCGGGTAGAGCTGTTGCCCGATGCCACTTATCACTTTTACCGGCGGGGGGAAGAGGTGGCTCTGGCGGCCTTCCGGATCCCGGTGAAGAAGCTACTGGCCCTGCCTCGCAAGCTGGTGCGGCTGTTGGAGCACGTGGCTGCTTTTGGTAATCTTTTGAACCTGCAACCTGCCAGCGATGCGCTGAGCAGCATCTTGGAAGTGGAATTTCTCCAACTGGAAACCCCGGCCAGCAGCTCTGCCCCTGCCGAAGTGAGCCCTCTGCCGCGGGATCCCCAAGGGAAAGTGCAAATCCAAGCAGGCCGCAACCTGGCCATTGCCTTGAGAAACAGAGCCCCCACTCCAGTGCATGTTTATGTCACCGTCTTTGACGAGCGGCGGTACAGCGTGGATTTGGTTTACCCCTATCAACCAGATCTGCCTGCCCGTTTACGCCCCAACGAGAGCCTGCTGATTGGCTCTGGCCCCCGCTACCTGCTGCAGATGCAACTGCCAGAAGGAACAGACGTAGCGGTGGATCGCTTCAAAATCTGGGTCAGCAGCACCAGCATGCAGCCAGGCATTATGGTGATGCCCCCTCTGGGGCAACGGCTGGAGCCCCCCTCCGAGGATCCCTACGGGGCCGGATCCCGTCTAGATCGAGAGGTAAGGCTGGCCGTTCTGGGCAAGGCAGGCAGCACTCCCATGCCGGCTTTTGCCGAGGATCCCTGGTGGTGTATGGAACAAGCCGTCAAGATTGTGGCCTGAGCTGATGCTCTCTGGGACTTTTTCAGACTTTATGGAGATGGCTCTTCAGGATCCCATCAAAGGTAGCCTCAACCTCGTCAACACCGATCACTGACAGATGATAGAGGGAAGAAAGACTACTTCTTATATCCTGGCTAACATCAGTTAAAACCATGAAAGCTTGGCTTCTCTGAAGACCGAGTTCATCAGCGATCCTGGAGTATTTCTGTATTTTATCTTGGTACTCACCTGTCTTCGATTCCACCCAGTAGAATTTATCATTGATATGGAAGAAAAGATCCATCTCAAAATCAGCCCCGTTCGACAAAGTAACTTGGGCATTCGCGATGTAAGAGAAACTGATCTCTCCCGTGTGAGCTGCAGTAAGGCGAATCAGCTTGTCCCTGACATATCTTTCCAGCCAGTTCCCTGCCAGAAAATTCAGCGCCTGAGGCGACCTACTGGGTCTCGCTACCAAAAGGCATCTGGGCGCCTTAAAGTATCTGTACTCTTCCAAAAATGCGATGCCGTGTAACTCCTTAGCAACTTGGCAAGTTGAACTGATTACTTGTGGAGGTTCGTCTCTAAGGTTTAGGGAGAAGGAACTCCCGCTATTCATATTTGATTTAATCGTTCCATAAAATCTTTTAATCGAAGAGTATCGGCTGCCCATAAAGGTAGCTATTTGATCTAGCTTTCCCTCTTTCTCTCCCACAGCTATGCTTTTTATCTTTATGTTTTTTGAGTTTAAGAACGACTCTATCTTTGATATATCAACAGTAGCTGTCCCATCTTTATCTCTTGGCACGTCGTCTATTGGCTCAGGATCTGGTGCTTTATCAATAACCTGAATAGCCTGATCATTCTGGGAGTCCTGATCTGTAGTTTGAAATATCTCTAATCCGTGAGAATTTTGAAGAGCAACCTGTAGTTGCTGATAAGTATATTCGGTTTCTTTCACTAAGTTTTCCAGGATGACTTGCTGATTGTTTAGCTGCTCATCATGTTCAGCTAACTTTACAGATATAGCCTGTAGAAGGTCTCTACTCCAATCTTGTAGCAAGCTTTGACAGTTATCGGCAAGGCGAAATTTAAACTCTTCAAGATTATCTTGGGCAGCCTGTAACTTTTGAGAGATTTTGTCTGCCAATCTTTCGCTCAATTTGATTAGCGCTTTGTTCGCGTCGTTGAGTTCTTGGCTGTGTTGGCTTAGCTGTGAAGATATCTCTCTGATAATCTCTCGTTTCCAGATCTCCAGTTTAGGATTTGCCCCATACTGGCGAGCAACGTAAATACCTGCCGAGAAACCAATAGCTACCCCAATCAATAAAACCAAAACTAAGTCCATCAGATGCTCCTGCCCTTCATTACCGTTACTTTTCTTTCAAGACAACAAGGGATCCCAGCCAGCCTTGCTGAAGAGCCTCTTGAGCAGGAGTCAGCTCAGGCAATACCTCCAACCTATAGACATCAGGCCGAGGGGGATCCAACGGGATCCAAAAGTGTTTCAACTGGTCCGCTTGAAAGACGCTTAAACAGATGATCTGGTGGGGCTGATAGGCTGTCAAGCGTTCTGTCAGGTTGGCGGCGCTCACCTTGAACCCATCCAGGGCCACCAGCTCATCGCCGGCCCAGATGCCTGCTTTTTGCGCCGGGGATCCCATCTCTACTGCGCTGATGCGATTGCCCTCGCCGTTGAAATTGAGGCCCAGGTATGGGATGGGGTTGGGGCGGCTGAAGTGGGCTTTAAGGGTGAGGCCAAAGGGGTGTAGGTAAGTGTTGTAGTCTAGCTCTTCCGTGCCTTCCACATAGGCTGCGAAAAACCGGCCAAGATCGGCACCAGCTGCCCGCTCAAACGCCTCCCGCAAGTCTTGGTCGCTGTAGCCCTTCCCTGACCGACCAAAGCGCTGCCACAGATCCTGCAAAGCTGTATCCAGGGATCCCTGACCGCCGGAAAGGTGGCGAATGTGCAGATCCAGCAGCCAACAGACCAAAGCCCCTTTTAAGTAATAAGAAACCTGGCTGTTGAGGGTGTTTTCGTGGGGGCGGTAGAGTTTGATCCAGGTGTCGAAGCTGGACTCCCGCAGCGATTGCACGGCCCGGCCCGGAGTACGCTGCAAGCGGCCAATCTGTTCGGAAAGAACTTTTAAAAAATCGCCGGCACTGAGGATCCCTGCCCTCAACAAGATGACATTTTCGTAGTAGCTGGTCGCTCCCTCACAAAACCACAGGCATTCCAGATAGTTTTCTTGGTTGTAGTCGATCTTTTCCAATGCCAGCGGACGCAGACGCTTGACATTCCAGGCATGAAACAACTCGTGGGCCAGCAAAGACAAAAAGCGCCGATAGGACTCCGGCTGATGCAGCTCCAGCCCAGAGTAAAGAAGGGTGGTGCTGTACTTGTGCTCAAGGCCACCAAATCCTCCCGGCGACAAATGCACAATGAACCAGTAGCGGTCGTAGGGTAGCCCACCGAAAAACGCGGCTGTGGTTTTGACAATCGCCTTAGCATCAGCGACAGCCCGCTCCACATCCAGAGTGCCCGCCCCCCAAACCACAAAGTAATGGGGGATCCCTTCCACCTCAAACGATTGCACTCGATGTGGACCCACCTCCACCGGGCTATCCACCAGCTCGTCATAGTCCTCTGCCACAAAAGACTGGCCGGAAGCGGGATCCCCAGAAGAGGAGATCAAAGGCCGCAAACTGGTGGCGATGTGCCAATCCGGCTTGGGGGGGATCACCGTCAAAGTGTAGGGTTCCCGCTCGCGACCGGGCACGTAGAGGAAGAGCGCTGCCCCGTTGAAATAGGCGTGGGTCAAATCCAGATGGTTCGTGCGCACCGTCAGCTCATAGGCATAGACCCGATAGCACACCTTCACAGCAGAAGAACCCGGCGGATCGATTTGCCAGGTATTCTTATCCACCTTCCGCCAGGCCAAAGGGATCCCTTGCTCAGTTGCCGCCTGAAACTCCTGCACATGACGGGCATACTCCCGCACCAAGTAGGATCCCGGCGTCCACACCGGCAGTCGCAGCCGCAAAGGCACCTCTGGATCCACCTCTTGGATCTGCAGTTCCACCTCCAGCAGGTGATTGGCCGGATCCGGCATCCGCACTGTGAAATGCTGGCGGCTCAGTTGAGAAGGTGCAGCAACGATAACCTCTGGGATCCCCATAGAACCCACCCTACCCTCTACTGCCAAGGGCTGGCGCAGCCCCCAGCGGCAATGGCTCCTATCCTAACCTCTGCCTTTGGCTGGAGAGCAGCAACGAGACTTAAAAATGTAGCGCGTGCTACAAAGATACCTAGGCAGAACCTTCTACTTTAGGGTAAATCTTGGTATCCTCGTAAATTCTGAAGTCAAGGGGTTGCAACCTAGCCTAATGCTTCTAGATTGATCTTAATAGGTTGATCTTAGGTATAAACTGACCTTAAAAGGTTGATGAGTATGGCGGTGGCCGTAGCGGAAAAATCTCTGATCACAGCCTTCAAGCAATTGGGAGGCCCTCACCATCCTCCGGTTATCGAAACGTTTGAGCGCGGGAAGACCATTTTTTTTCCAGGGGATCCGGCGGAGCGGGTTTACTTTTTGGTGAAGGGAGCCGTTAAGCTCTCGCGGGTCTACGAAATGGGAGAGGAAATCACAGTTGCCCTCCTGCGCGAAAACAGCATCTTCGGCGTGCTCTCCTTTATCACGGGACAGCGCTCCGACCGCTTTTATCACTCGGTGGCTTTTACACCTACCGAGTTACTCTCTCTGCCGATCGAGCAGGTGGAAAAATCCTTGCAGGAGAACGCCGAACTGGCCATGTTGCTGGTTAAAAGCCTGTCGTCCCGCATTTTGCAAACGGAGATGATGATCGAGACACTGGCTCATCGCGACATGGGATCCCGTCTGGTCAGCTTTTTGTTGATTCTCTGTCGCGATTTCGGGGTGCCTGGCCCAGATGGGGTCACCATCGATCTCAAGCTGTCTCACCAGGCCATTGCCGAGGCCATTGGCTCAACCCGCGTCACCATCACCCGCCTGTTGGGAGAGCTGCGCAAGAAGAAGTACATCTCCATTCACAAGAAGAAGATCACCGTACACGACCCGATGCGGCTGAGCCATCGCTTTGCCTAGAAGGAAGAGGAGAACACCTCCTGAGTAGCACCTTGCCCAGGCAAACCCCGCTCGACGGCTGGTTGAAGCTCTGGCCGGCCTATGTTCAATCTACTGCTGCAGCCTTGAAGAATCTCTGTGCCCGAAGGACAGACTTAAAGTTTTCTGGAAGCTGACCGGATCGCGGGCAAAAACCTACTAGTCTATGGGGGGATCTGGCTTTGGCCAGAGCTATCTAGCCAATTGCTGAGGTGTAACTGTGGAAACGGCCATCGAGTGGATTACCGCCCATGAGATCCTCGACTCGCGAGGGCGTCCCACCCTAGAAGCCCTGGTGGGTCTAGCCAATGGAGCAACGGGCTTGGCGCAGGTTCCCAGCGGTGCCTCGACCGGTACCTTCGAGGCCCATGAGCTGCGGGATGGGGATCCCAAACGCTACGGCGGTAAGGGCGTGCTGAGGGCGGTGGAAAACATCCTTGGCCCCATCCAGTCGGAGCTGCAGGGAGAAGATGCCCTCAACCAAGCCCGTATTGACCAGTTGCTGATCGACCTGGACGGCACCCCCAACAAGTCCCGCCTGGGGGCCAACGCTATTTTGGCAGTTTCTCTGGCGACAGCCAAAGCGGCTGCGGAAGCAGTGGGCTTGCCTCTTTACAAATACCTGGGGGGGCCCTTTGCCAACCTGCTGCCGGTGCCGCTGATGAACGTGCTCAACGGCGGCGCCCACGCCGACAACAACGTCGATATTCAAGAATTTATGCTTGTGCCCATTGGAGCGGCCAGCTTTCGCGAGGCGCTGCGCTACGGGGCTGAGGTGTTTGCGGTACTAAAACAAGTGCTGCAGCAGAAGGGGCTGTCCACCGGTGTGGGGGATGAAGGGGGGTTTGCTCCTGATCTCGACTCCAATGCGGCGGCTTTGGATCTGCTGATGACGGCTATTGAACAGGCAGGCTACAAACCGGGAGCAGATATCGCCTTGGCCTTGGATGTGGCCGCCAACGAGCTGCTGCAGGATGGGCAATATCACTTTGAGGGCAAAGCCCACAGCGCGGCTGATATGGTGGCTTACTACCAGCAACTGCTGGCCAACTATCCCATCCTTTCCATTGAAGATGGGCTAGCGGAAGAAGACTGGGCCGGTTGGCAAGCCATGACCGCTCAACTGGGATCCCGGGTACAGCTGGTGGGAGATGACCTGTTTGTAACCAACCTGACCCGCCTGCAAAAGGGTATCGACAGCGCCGCCGCCAACGCCATTTTGATCAAGCCCAACCAAATCGGCACCCTGACGGAGACCGTCTCGGCCATCCAATTGGCAGTTCAAGCCGGCTTTCGCACCATCATCAGCCACCGCTCTGGCGAGACGGAAGACACCACCATTGCCGACTTGGCGGTGGCCACCCGTGCCGGGCAGATCAAAACCGGATCCCTCTGCCGCAGCGAGCGCATTGCCAAGTACAACCAACTGCTGCGCATCGAAGACGAGCTGGGGGAAGCGGCAGTTTATGCCGGTCGGGTGGGCCTGGGTCCTAGAGCTCGCTAACTTCCCGTTCCGTCCCAGGGGATCCCTAGCACCTGCACCAAAAAGGCCCAGCGGTCGGCAGCTTCCTCAATCAGCTTGCTGGTGGGCTTGCCGGCCCCGTGCCCTGCCTTGGTGTCGATGCGGATGAGGATGGGCTGGGATCCCCCCTGGGCTGCCTGCAGGGCAGCGGCAAACTTGAAGCTGTGGGCGGGCACCACCCGGTCGTCGTGATCTGCGGTGGTGATCAGGGTGGCGGGATAGGCAGTGCCGGGCTTGAGGTTGTGCAGAGGGGAATAGGCGTAGAGGGCCTTGAATTCCTCCGGGTTCTCCGGGGATCCGTACTCGGAGATCCAGGCCCAGCCGATGGTGAACTTATGAAAGCGCAGCATGTCGAACACCCCCACTGCCGGCAGGGCCGCTGCAAACAGCTCCGGCCTCTGAACCAGGCAGGCCCCCACCAGCAGGCCGCCATTGCTGCCGCCGGAGATGGCCAACTTGGCGGGGTTGGTGTAGCCATGGGCTATCAGCCACTCGGCAGCGGCAATAAAGTCGTCGAACACCTTTTGCTTGTTGAGCTTGGTGCCCGCCTGGTGCCACTCTTCTCCGTACTCGCCGCCGCCGCGCAAATTGGGCTGGGCGTAAACCCCTCCCATTTCCAGCCAGGCCACCAGACCCACTGAAAAGCTGGGGGTAAGTGAGATGCCAAAGCCACCGTAGCCATACAGCAGGGTGGGGTGATCCCCTGTCCGAGTCAGGCCACGGCGGTGGACGAGAAACATGGGGATGCGGGTGCCGTCTTTGCTGGTGTAAGACACCTGCTGCACCTCGTAGGCCTGGGGATCGAAATCCACCTGGGGCTGACGGAACAGGGTGCTGGTGCCGGTGGTGAAATCGTAGCGGTAGATGGTGGGTGGGGTGGTGAAGCTGGTGAAGGTGTAGAAGGTCTCGGTGTCGTAGCGCTTGCCGCCAAAGCCGCTGGCGGATCCCAGCCCGGGCAGCGGAATTTCTCCTAGGTAGGTGCCGTCTAAAGCAAAGGTCTTGATCTGGGTGTGGGCGTCTTTGAGGTAGAAGGCCACCAACTGATTGTGGATCAAGCTGATCCCTTGCAGGGTTTCTTCCGCCTGAGGGATCACCTCTTGCAACTGCTCAGGCTGCTGGAGGTCAACGGCCACCACCCGCCGGCGGGGAGCACCCCGATCGGTGAGCAGCCAAAATCGGGATCCATCGTTGCCGATAAAGCTGTACTCCGCCTCAAACTCGCGGATGAGCTCCACCACGGGGGACTGGGGATCCCGCAAGTCTTTGTAGAAGATGAGGTTTTTGGGATCCGTGCCCCGCCAGACGGAGATGATGAGGTAATTCCCATCTTCAGTAACCCCGCCGGCAAAGCCCCACTCTTTTTGGTCGGGGCGGTGATAGACCAAGACATCTTCTGACTGGGGGGTGCCCAGGCGGTGGTAGTAGAGCTTCTGGAAGTAGTTGGCGCTTTCGTATTCGCTGCCGGGGGCCGGTTCGTCGTAGCGGCTGTAGAAAAATCCTTGTCCATCCAGCGTCCAGCTCGCCCCGGAAAACTTGACCCAGCGGAGGTGATCCGGCAAATCCTCGCCGGTTTCGATGTCCCGCACCTTCCATTCTTGCCAGTCGGAGCCGGAGCGGGAGAGACCATAGGCTAAATACCGTCCAGCGTGCTCCGCACCGCTGTCGCGAGCGCGGCTGATGGCAATGCCCGCTAGAGCCACCGTGCCGTCTTCCGAGAAGGTGTTGGGATCCAGCAAAACCCGCGCCTGGCCCTCTAGACTTTCTTGGGTGTAGAGAACGCTCTGGTTTTGCAGGCCGTCGTTTTTGAAGTAGAAGTAGCGGCCCCCTTCTTTGAAGGGCTGGCTGTATTTTTCATAGTTCCAGAGCTGGGTCAGGCGTTCTCGGATCCGCTGCCGGGCTGGGATCTGCTGCAAGTAGTTAAAGGTAAGGTGGTTTTGCGCCTCAATCCAGGCCCGCGTCTGCTCCGAATCCAGATCCTCCAGCCAGCGGTAGGGATCCGGCACCGGCTGCCCGTGGTAGATGTCCACAACAGTGGGATCGGGATAGCTGGGCGGGTAGTTGAGCATGAGACCTAAGCGCTAGAGCATGACTCTAGTCAATAATAAGCTCAACTATACTGAAAATAATGTATAATATGTTCAGTACGGATTACTACCA
>NZ_JANSIN010000056.1:0-16618 GCF_047462115.1 Synechococcus sp. R50.1
TCTAAAAAAACCAACTTCATCCTCTTTCCTCTATAAATTACTCTCTCTATCCTAACATAAGATCAACACGACCTAGTTCAGGGCAAGACACCTGAGCTACTGTTCGCGCTAGCGGGACGGAGTCCTTGAAAGGCCTTCTGGCACGGTGCATTTAACGTTTTAGGCGTGGGTGTAGTGTCCTAGTTTGAATCGAAATGACCATAAATGGGCAAAGCAAAGAGCCCCCAACTTAGGAGATAAGCTGGGGGAAGCCCTTTAGGTTTGCTTGAGTTTTCTCCAGACCACCCAGGCCTTTGAGACCTTTGCGACCTCAGTAAAAGCAATGGCTTTACTTAAAGCCCACTGCCGCTTGCCAGACAAAAGCCAGCAGGAAAAACAGAACAGGGATGATCGGCAAAATGTCGATCAGCGGGTCAAACAATTCATAGCCTTCCGGCAAACTGGCCAGGAGCACCATCGCTGACATAGCAACAAACCTCAGGGGAAAATGCGGCTGAAGAAACTGCTTCTTTCAGAATTAAAATAGAGCTTAACATCATCCAGCAGGGATCCGGACTAAGTTCAAGAAATGTAAAGGAAGTGGCGACCTAGAGAACGCCAATGTTAGAGAGGCCCAAAACGACCCCCACTCCTAACAAATGGCCAAAGCTGGCAACCCCGATGACTTCTGGCCAGGTCATTCCCAGTACCGGCCCGGTCTCTGAGGCCACTCCAGAAGAGGATTTGAAGCTCAAGTAAGCCAGCCCTGTGCAGAGCAGAATGATCACGGCGTTCAGGGGGGACCAGGGGCTGGTTTGAGCGGTCAGAGCCAACAGCGCAACAACAGGCATCATGGTTTCCATCCTCAGCTCAGGTTAACCGACCCTTAGATTACCCCTCCTGCTGGGATCCCCTCGCAATCTGCACATGAATTGCAACAAAACCTCACACTACGGCTTTTCTCTGGCTTCAGGGGCAGTTTGCCGTTGCCGGGATCCTGCAGGAATCCTCTAGGTAGGAGAAGAAGGTGCCCCCATGGCTGGGGTTGTGAGGAAAATAAGGCTTGGGCTGAGAAGCTGGGCAGGTCTCTGCCGTATACTAACGAAAGTTAACAAACTTATCTCTTCGATCTCTTTTCGGTGTGATGACTGGGACGCGCTGCCTCGACCCATCCTCTCTGTCTGCACTGTGCGCACCTAAGGATGGCTGCCGATGACTGTTGCTGCTACTGCTGAACCAGCCCAAAAACCTTTCGCATTGCCTCGTGAGCTGTTGGGGCCACCCTCGGAATTTTGGAATCCCACCTTGCTGATGTTTTTGGCTGCGGTGGTGCTTTCGGCCTCTTGCTTTGGCGGGTACGCCTTTTGGCACTGGCCCAAATGGATGGTGTTCTGGCTCAATTTTGTGGCCCTCTATGTTCTGGGCACGGTGATTCACGATGCTTCCCATGGCTCGGCCCACCGCAACCGCTTTCTGAACGAGGCACTCGGACACGGCTCTGCCCTGTTGCAGGGTTTTGTCTATCCCGTCTTTAAGCGGGTACACATGCAGCACCACGCCCACGTCAACCATCCTGAAGACGATCCCGATCACTATGTCTCAACGGGAGGGCCGCTGTGGCTGATCGCGCCGCGGTTTTTCTACCATGAGGTGTTTTTCTTTAAGCGGCAGCTCTGGCGGAAAGGTCGCTGGGATCTGCTGGAGTGGGGCTTGAGTCGGCTGGTGGTTATCCTGACCTTTGGTCTGGCCAGCTACTTCGGCTACACCGACTACATCATGAACTATTGGCTACCCCCTGCCTTTATCATGGGGTTCTTGCTGGGCTTGTTTTTTGACTACCTGCCCCATCGCCCTTTTCAATCCCAAGAGCGGTGGTACAATGCCCGCGTCTATCCCGGATGGCTGACCAACATTCTGCTGTTGGGGCAAAACTATCACCTGATCCACCATCTCTGGCCTTCTGTTCCCTGGTACAAATACCAAGCAGCCTACTGGGCAGCCAAACCTGAGCTGGACGCGCGCAACTGCCAGCAAACGCTGGGGATCTGGGAGAAGGGAGAGTTTTGGGGCTTTTTGTACGATGCTCTGATCGGTCTGCACTGGCACAAGCCCACTTCAGCTCACCCCGCTGCGCCAGCCAATCCAGAATCGGAGGGATCCCCTGCGGATCCACAGCTTGGCTAGCATGGTTTGGCCAACGCTGCAAGTCCCGCAGGTGCTGCTGTTTGTGGAAGCGGCCAGCCTGTTGCAGGACTCTAGCCAGGTTTTGTTGCAGGCCGGTCGGGCAACGGCAGATTTGCCGGAGTTGATCGCAGAAGCGCAGGCGCGGGCCGAAGCCCAGGTGCAGCTCCTTGGGATCCCCGCAGACTTGCGGGCACAGGTGCGAGGGATCCTCAGGTTGACCTCGCCCCAAGAGGTGCTGGCCTACTTGCAGGACTTGCTGGACAGGGGATCTGGCCCGGATTTGGAAGCCTTTTTGGAGCAGGCGGGATCCGCCTCTACAGTGCTGCGCTTCCCCCCCCTGTTGGTGGGGGCTGTGGCTCTGCAGGTGGTGCTGGAGCGGTTGGACTTTTCTCCAGAAGAGCGGGCTGTGGTGCAAGCCCAACGGGATCAATGGGAACAGGCCCTGGCGGAATTGGCCACTCACCACAGGGTTTCCCCAGAGCCGCTCCGGGCCACTGCCGAGACGGTGCTGCGGGCGGCTTCAGCAGAGGAGCTGCTGCAACTGGGTCAGGATCTTTTTCAAGATCTCCAAGATCTCGCTGTTGCTGATTCTAAGCCAGAAGCCGAGCCTCAGGTGGAATTGGCGGGGCCTCTGCTGTTCATGATGGTGGCGGATTACCTGCTGGCCCAAACGGAGTATCCGCTGACCCCGGAGCAGCGGCTGGACTTGCAAACCAATCGCGCCGAGGCAGAAACCCGCTACTTGGCCATGCAAAAGTTGGGCCGCATTGAAAACTTGGCGGAGCAACAGGCTTATATTCGATCTTGGATTGACCAAGCTTCCGTACCGGATTTGCTGCAGGCTTTGGATCGCTTTTTTGCGGCGTCTGAACCCAACTCATGAGGCTCAGGGATCGCCGAAGATTTTGGATCCCCTATGCTGGAGTCAAAGGGATCCCACTTGAGGTGCGAAAGTGGACTGGGGCAGCCTGTTCTGGATTTTCCTGATCTTCAGCTCTTTGCAACCTCTGCTGAACCGTCGTGCCCAAGAGTTCCGGCGCTTGATGGCCATTCGGGAGTTGGAGCAAAAGCGGGGCAGCCGGGTGATTCTGCTCATTCACCGCCAGGAGTCGATCAGTTTTTTGGGGATCCCGGTTTCCCGCTACATCAGCATCGAGGACTCCGAGCAGGTATTGCGGGCGATTCGCCTCACTCCACCCAATACCCCGATTGATTTGATTTTGCATACCCCCGGTGGCCTGGTGCTGGCTACGGAGCAAATTGCCCGCGCCTTGATCCGCCATCCGGCCAAAGTGACAGTGTTTGTGCCCCACTACGCCATGTCGGGGGGGACGATGCTGGCCCTGGCCGCCGACGAAATCGTCATGGATGCCAATGCAGTCCTGGGGCCGGTGGATCCACAGTTGGGGGGGTATGCTGCCGCCAGTATTCTGCAGGTGGTGGCGGATAAACCCATTGCCGAAATCGATGACCAAACCTTGATCCTGGCAGATCTGGCCCGCAAAGCGATGCAACAGGTACAGAACTTCGTGCGGGATCTCCTGAAGGACGATGTGCCCAAGCGCAAAATTGCCCCCGAACGCATCGAGCCCCTCATCCAGTACCTAACCAGTGGACAAGTTACCCACGACTACCCGATCACTGCCGAAGAAGCCCAAAGGTTGGGCCTGCCCATTTCTACTGAGTTGCCACCCCAAATCTATGCCCTGATGGACTTGTACCCACAGGCCACCATGGGCCGCCCTTCCGTGCAGTACATCCCTATCCCCTATGATCCTCGCCCCTCTCTGCCCAGGGGGGGATCCCGCTCTGGCTTAGGGTGAACTCTTGGCGTAAGCTTCCATGGCTTCCAGGCGCAGCCCTCTTGCCCGGCGAAACAGCTCTTGTCCGGTGTGCAGGTGGCGATCGTCGCAGTTCAGCGGGAAATACTGCAGCTCCTCTAGGGCATCTTCTAAGTGGTTGAGGGCGTAGTAGAGGCGAGAGGCCACTCCCCCCAGGCTGCTGGGATTGGGAAGGCGCCGAAAGATCTGCTGAGCTTGGGCCAGTTTCTGGCTACACTCTTCCAAATAGGTGGCGAAGGACTCCAACAGGTCGGGATCAAAGGGATCCGCCGCCAAAGCATTCAACTGAGGCTTTAGGGAAGACAACAAGGGCCCCAACACTCGGTTTAGAGGGGTGTAGACCTGTCGGATCCAGGCTGCACGGGCGATGGCTTCGTGGCTGACGGTTTCACGGGGGGATCCCGTCGGCTGGGGGCGGGGTGAGGTGCGGCTGGAGTGCAGTTGCCGATCGTATTCGCGGCGAGATTGGGGATCCTTGAGCACCGCGTAGGCAGCGTTGATCTGGCGGATGCGCTCAGCGGTGGCCCGATCTTTTTTGGCCAGCAGGCTATCGGGATGGTGATACTTGACCAAACGACGGTAGGCAGACTTGATCTCCTCCGCCGTCGCCGCCACGGAAACGCCCAAAACTTCGTAGTGGGATCCCACTCCCGATCCGCTCTCCATAACCCCTAGGCTTGCCGGAAAGAAAAGAAACTTCCACATTGTACCTGCAGCCTAGAATAAAGGTGAGTTTTCCGGTGCTGCCCCATGTCTTCCGCCTCGCCCCAGGGATCCCCCAACCCTTTCAGTGCCCTCTTGGGGGCCGCCATCGCCGTCAGTTTGGGCTACGGGTTCTTTCAACTGCTGCTCTCGATGTTGGCCAAGTTGCCGCCAATTGAGGTGGAGATTGGATCGTTGGCCCGCGGAATCAGCATTCTGGTGCGCTACCTGCTGGTCGGTTCCGTTTCCCTGATTGCCTTCATGTTTGCCATGGTGGGGTTGGGGCTGGCGGCCTATTGTGTGCAATTGCTGGGCGAGCGGCTGACCTCCTCTCGGCGCTGAACCTAGGGGCACAACCTCTGGCCGACTCGTTGGGCGTTTATCATGATGAGCCAGCTTCTTCTCAGCGCAGCACCACCTTGGGGGAGAGCAACAAAGTCAGGGATCCCTGGCGGTAGTCAATCCGGCCTTCGGCAAAGCGCACTTGGGCTAGGCCCGCTTTTTTGAGGGTGATCGCGTGGGCGTTGGCCGGGTTTAGACCAACAGCCGCTTGTACCCACAGGCTCAGATCCGGCTGGTGACCGACCAGAGCCAAAGACGCCAGAGGTTCCCGCTCTGCTTGCCAGCGCACCAGGTCAGCAAAACTGCCGCCCGGAGCCAGCGGTTCAAACACCTCCACAGCTTCGGCCAGGTTCTCGTCCAAAAAGATCTCAGCGGTCTGTCGAGCCCTCACCAAGGGACTGGTGAGCAGGAAATCCCACCTCCAGCCCATGTTCTTGAGCTGGCGGGCAACCTTGCGGCAACGCTTGCGACCTTCGTCTGTAAGGGCCCGAAAGGCATCCTCGACTTCTGGCCGGGGTTCCTCGGCTATGCCATGGCGAATAAAATCCACAGCCAGCTCCTGCCGGGCAGCTTGCTTTTCTGCCGCCCCCTGATAGTGCTCCGCACCGCTAACGCGATAGTGCTCCGCACCGCTAACGCAAACGCCCTCCTGTTGTTCAAACCCAGAGACCATAGAACCCCGTCCTGTCAGCGCGAACGGCACTGTCAAATCTTGACTGCCAAATCTTGGAATAACTGTAACTCTCCCAGAATACTGTGGGAAAAAAGCCCGCTCCCTCTACGGCAGCACTCCCGCGACAAAACCGGAAGTCATGAAGAAGACGAGGGGTTATGCAGTCGCTGGCTGACCAGAGTGCGCCCCTCCTGGGTGTAGAGCTGCCAGTAGTTCCAGTAGTTGCCAAACACGGACTTCACATAGCCCCGGGTTTCGGGGAAGGGGATCTGCTCCACAAACACGTCCGGATCCCCGAAGCCAAAGCGGTTCAGCCATCTGGCCACGTTGCCGGGGCCACCATTGTAGCTGGCCAGGGCCAGCAAGGTGTTGTCTTGGTAAGTGCGGTGGGTGTAGTCGAAGTACCAGGATCCCAGGTAGAGATTGTCGGCGGGGTTGGTGAGGCTGTACTGGGCCAGGCCGATCTGCTGGGCAATCCAGCGGCCAGTAGCGGGCATCACCTGCATCAAGCCCAAAGCCCCCGAGGCCGAGACGATCTCTGGCTCAAAGCGGGATTCCTGCCGGATCAAAGCCGCCACCATCAAGGGATTGAGGTTAAATTGCCGTGACCAGTGGGCCAAGCCGGGTTGGGCGTAGGGATCCCCGCTCCAGGAATTGTCTGGGCCGGCATAGTAGTGCAGCGGATAGATGGCCTGCCAGAAATCTTGGCGCTGCCTCAACGTCTCCAGCAGGGGATCCGGCTCTTCGCTGAAGCGCAAAGCAGCCACCTGGTTAATGCCCCGCAGGTGATCTCCGGCGCTGTTGCGCAAAATGCCCGTGACAAAGCGCTCGGCAACGCTCATCTGGCGGGGATCCCGCTGCACCGGAGTTTCGCCCTGCCAGCGTTCCCAGGCCAGTTGGCTGGCTCCCATCAAATGCAGGGTTTGCGTAACTGCAGAGACCCCTGGCAACGGTTGGCGCACCGGCTGAAAATCCACCTCAACCCTTTTGCGCCCGCTGTAGAAATCCCCCACCGGCCAGCCCAGTTGCACTGCCGACCGCCAGCCGTAGTAGGTGTGGGGAAACTGCCGCAGCACCTGCCGATAGGTTTGCCGAGCCGCAGCGACATCCCCCTGCTGTTCCCGCCATTTGCCCGCCCAGTAGAGCAGTTGTGCCCCCATTTCTGTATCCCGCTGAGCAGATCCGATCTGTTGGGCCAGGGCGATGGCTTGGCTGAGATTGCCTGCTTGTGCTTGGCTCCAGGCCACTGTCCAGGCGGCATTGGCTGCAGCTTCGCTGGCTGGAAAGCGATCCCAAAGGGCTTGCCGAGTAGCCTGGGCCGATTGGGGGCTGGCGTTGCGATCGTAAAGCTGGCTGAGGCTAAGCAACGCCTCTGGAGCTTCTTTATCTGAGCCGGCTCCCACCTGTCGAAGCAAGTCGATCGCCGTCGGCAGGTCGCTCAGTTCCGCCAAACGGCGGCGGGTGAGAGAAGCCTCTGGCCCATCGGGAAACTGTGCCAGCAGCGCTTGGTAAGCCGCTTTGGCCTGGGGAAACTCCCGCGAGATCTGGTGGCTGCGGCCCCAGCGGTAGAGGTTCTGAGAGGTGGCGGGGGCACGCCCATAGGCCCGGGCAGCTTTGCCGTACTCCCGTTGCTCCCAGTAGGCATCGGCGAGGATCTGCCAGTCGGAAGCCGTGAGGGATCCCTCCTGAGCCTGCCGCCAGCGATCCAGCAGCGGCGTTAGCCCAGGGGTTTGCGGGTGATGTTGGGCCAAATCTCGCAGCAGGTCATAGCGGTCGGGATCCAGCTCCAGCAAATGCTTGAGGGCACGTCCAGTCAGCGGGTGGGTGGGAAATTGCTGCCGCAGCCGATCCACCTGGCCCATCCCCCAGAGGGCGTAGGCAGCGACAGGGCTGTGGGGATATTCCTGCAAAATCTGGGGCCACCAGATCCCTTGGGCTGTTTCCTTGTCCTGCAACTGTTCATAGGCTTGGGCCCTGAGCTTCCAAATCTCTTCCCTCAAAACCGGCAGGCTCTCTTCCAGCCCTTGCAAATCCTTCAAGGCAGATTGCGCTTGGCCGGCTTGCAGCGCTGCGTAGGCCCGCAGAAAGGCCGTTGTGGAAGTTTGGGGCAGTTGCGCCGGATCCCTGTCTTCTCGTGCAGAGGCCACTTCTACGGTTTCTGCCCAGGATGAGGTGTAGAAGCCCCAGACAGCTCCACCCAGAGCCGCTCCTGCTGCCAGCACACCGGCAGCCCATCTTGTCCAGCGTCGTTGGCTGCTTGTCAGGATCCCCATGCTTTACCTCCCCACCACCTCTGACCTACGATACTCAACCTGACTGCGTTGAGTCACCAGACAACTCGATACTTGCGAAACGGCTGGAAAGCTCACCCAGCAAGCGGTCACCGAGCATTGGGGCCAGACGATAGGCAGGGAGAGATGCAACGATTTCTTCAAACTTCAAACGGCGGTGAAACGGCTCATTTCCCCAATTGCGCTGTCGGGCTTTCGCTGCGGTACACCTTGGCCCCGACACTGCGCAGCTTTTCATCAATGGCTTCGTAGCCCCGGTCGATGTAGTGCAATCCGTGGATTGTGGAGCAGCCTTCAGCCGCCAGACCGGCCAACACCAGGGCCGCACCCGCCCGCAGGTCGGCGGCCACCACCGGAGCGCCGGAAAGGGACGGCACCCCTCGGATCAGGGCCACTCGGTTCTTCAGGCGAATATCGGCTCCCATGCGATTCAGCTCGGGAATGTGGTGCATGCGGTTTTCAAACACCGTCTCCTCAATGGTGCAACTGCCCTCGCTCAAGGCGGCCAAGGCCATGATCGGCGCCTGCACATCGGTGGGGAAACCAGGATAGGGCAGCGTTTGAATATCGGTTGCCTGACAGAGCCAGCCTGAGCTCAGTTGAGCCGGGGCAATGCGCAGCCGGTTTGGGCCTTCCTCTTCCACCCGCAGCCCCATCGCTTGCAACTTGGCGATCACCGCCCGCAGATGATCGGGAATGACAGGGCCAACCGTGAGGTGAGAGCGGGTAATGGCCCCGGCAATGAGATAGGTGCTGGCCTCGATGCGGTCGGGAATGACCGTGTACTCTGTTCCATGCAAGCGGGGCACCCCTACCACCACAACCGTATTGGTGCCGATACCGCGAATGCGGGCCCCCATGGCTTGACAAAAGCGGGCCAGATCCGCCACCTCCGGCTCTTGGGCGGCGTTCTCGATCACCGTTTCTCCATCCGCCAGCGTAGCGGCCATCATCAAGGTCTCGGTGGCACCGACGCTGGGATAGTCCAGGTAAATTCGGGTTCCCAACAATTTACGGGCATAGGCATGAACCACCCCATGCTCGATTTGGACCGTTGCCCCCAAGGCTTGCAGACCCCGCACATGCAGATCCACGGGACGAGACCCAATCGCACAGCCACCGGGCAGGGGAACTCTGGCCACCCCCAGCCGCGCCAACAGAGGCCCTATGATGAAAAAGCTGGCCCGCAACTGGCTGACCAATTCATAAGGGGCTTGAGAGGTTTTGAGGGAGCTGGCATCCAGGTCCAGGGTATTGCCAACATGGGAAACCTTAACTCCCAGCGTGGCCAGGATCTGCCCCATGCGTTCAATGTCCAGCAGACGCGGCACGTTGTGAATTCGACAGGCCTCAGGAGCCAAGATGGCCCCGGCCATCAGCGCCAAGGCAGAGTTTTTTGCCCCGCCAATAGGGATGTGGCCACTCAGGGTCTGCTTGCCAATGATTTTCAGCACTGGCCCCATCATCTCTGGCGCGGTTGCCATGCCGGTCTGGGGCGGCGTCAGGCCAGGCTCTAGGGGATCCGCCCCGCTGACGCGATTGTCAAAACCTTTCAATCTCCCTCCTCACCCACAAAAAATAGGCGAACCCTTCTCAGAGAATACTCTGGGGATCACAGCAGCGGCTAAACTCGCAAGCCAAATTGGGTGTGAGGAAGAAGTTCCCATGGCTGTGCTTCTATCCTGCAGCAGCGGACAGGGGAGCGGCTAGGCCAGTTCACCAGATGCAGGCTCTCAGCGAAGGCAACTGGGGGGCAGCCCAACAGCAGGGGGCGGTATGATGGATGCTCAGGGGAAGTGCTTGCAAGGAAAACAGGAAGGAGACAGCCGATGATCGCCACTCAAGTCTCTGCCCAAGAGTTGTTTCGGGCCGCCTATGAAAACCGCTACACCTGGGATCCCGCTTTCCCGGGCTACAGCGCCGAGGTCACCTATTGGGATGGGGAGCGCACATTCGTTGGGCAGGTGCGAGTGGGAGCAGACCTAAAGGCCACTGTTACCGGCGTAGAGGATGAGGAAGCTCGAAAAGCCATTCACAACCAACTCTGGGAGATTGCCATTCACCGGGTGCGCCGCAGCTTCGACGAGACCCATGGGAACAATACCTTCCGCTATGGCCAAACCCTGCCCGATGGCACAGTGGAGATCCTGGTGGGGGGCAAAGCAGAAGGGGATCGCTACCACGTGCGCGATAACCAGGTTACTATGGTGCACCGGCATATCCACGGAGTGGTGGTTACCATCCACACCTTCAGCAGCCACGATACCGGCGAAGGCTATCTTTCCCACCGCTACGATTCCGTCTATCACGATCCCCAAACGGGCGAGCAAAAAGGCGGGCGCAGCCAATTCGAGGATCTGTACACAAAAGTGGGCAAGTATTACATCCTCTCGGAGCGGCGTATCCAGACGGAGACGGAAACCGGCCCTGTGGAGAAGCGCTTCACCTTCAGCAACTTGACCTTGCTGGACACTGGGGCGTGAGCGACCCGGCATTGCTCTCTGCGGGGTAGGGGGCCAGCTCTCCCGTTCGTCACTGTTGGGCAGCTACCGGGAGGCTGAGTTCACGCCCTTCTTGGCGGCCAAGCCTTTCTCGATAACGGGAAAGCCGATTTGTAGGCTTTCAAGCTTTGTTGCAGAACGATCCTCCCGGTTAGAAAAAGCAAGAGAGCCTGAGCTATGCTTTGAATATTCTCCCGCCTGCGATTGGCATGGACAACACCACAGCAAGACCCGACCCGGATGCCGAAGCCCCCATTGGTGCCCCTGAACTGATCATTCGCCCCGCCCAACTGGGGGATCTGGAGGCTGTGGAAGAGATTTTGGCGCAAGCCTTTGATGAAGAGTACAGCAGCCGCTCGGTGGATATTCGTCGCCAAGTGCGGCGGTTGCGCCAGTGGTATGGGCCCCTGAAAACCCTGACCCTGTTTCCCAATCGCTTCCAGCACATGTTTACAGTGCATGTGGCGGAGCTGAAGGGCAAGATTCAGGGGGTGATTCAGGTTTCCCCCTTCAACCATTCCCGCAGCACCTGGCGGGTCGATCATATCGCAGTGGCGCCCTCTGCCCAGCGACAGGGGGTGGGATCCCGGCTGCTCAAGCACTGCATGGAGCACTTTCGGGAAGCTCGCACCTGGATCCTGGAGGTGAACATCCACAACAAGGGGGCAATGGCGCTCTACCGGCGCAACGGCTTCCAACCCTTGGCTCAGATCACCTACTGGTCGATTCCAGCCGATATTCTGGCAGCTCTCAGCCAGCACGAGCCCAAATTGCCCAACCTGGTGCCGGTGACCAACCGGGATGCCTATGCCATCTACCAACTGGATACGGGATCCATGCCGGCCACTGTGCGCCAGGTGTACGACCGTGAGGTGAACGATTTTCGCACTAGCCCACTGGATTGGCTTTTGGAGCAGGCCAAATGCGCCATTAGCCAGACGGAGCGGGTGGAAGTGTGTGTTTACGAGCCCGAACGCAAAACCGCCATCGGCTACTTCAACTTGAAGTTGGATCGCACCGGGCAGCAACCTCATGTGGCCAAGCTTACGGTTCACCCTGCCTACACTTGGCTTTACCCCGAACTCATGGCCAAGATGGCCCAGCTTACTCAGGCTCATCCGCCGCAATCTCTGGCCTTGGCCTCCACCGATTACCAGCCGGAACGGGAGGAGTTCTTGCTGAAGCTGGGAGCCCAGGATGTAGAGCGGACGTTGCTGATGTCGCGTTCGGTGTGGCACAAAATCCGCGAAAGCCGCTTCTTTAGCTGGGATAGCGCCTATCTCAACGCGGTGTTGCGGGGATTGCAGGTGAAGCAGCCGGTGCCGGAGCGGTTTGAGGGGCCACCGGAAGGCTGGCTGGAGCACCACTTTCATCCCATCAGCCCAACTGAGCCGGATCCCAGCTCTGGTCGCGTCGGCGGTGCGGAGTCCTCACCAAGGCACTCCAGAGACTCCCAATCTGAGACTTCTCCACCCCCTAGCTAAGGGAGAGAGAGCCCCAATCCTGGCTTGCTTGCACCTTGCGAAAAACGGATGAAAGACCCGAAGGGCAATTCTACTGCGGATCCCTCTTGGCGGGCGCTGATTCAGGCGGCACTGCACCGGAACCGTAGCGATCCCGGTGTGCGGTATTTGCAATTGGCCACGGTGGATCCCCAGGGGCATCCGCGCAACCGCACGGTCGTTTTCCGGGGGTTTTTGGGCGATACCGACCGCATTCAATTGGCGGTGGATAGTCGCAGCGAGAAGATCCGACAAATTGCCCACTGCCCCCAAGCCCAGATCTGCTGGTATTTCTGCAAAACCCGCGAGCAATTCCGCATCGCTGGCACCCTTGAGGCCATCGCCGCCGATCATCCGGATCCCCAGGCCCAGCGCCAGCGGCAGCAGTTGTGGCAACAAATATCGGAAAAAGGACGGCTCCTCTGGTTTTGGCCGGAACCTAAGGGGCTGCTTGCCCCGCCAGAGGCTTTTATCCAGGAGTTGCCGAAAGAGAAAGATCTGCTGCCTCCGCAGACCTTTGTGGCTTTACTGCTGGAGCCAACGGAGGTGGATCACCTACAGCTTAAGGGGGATCAGATCTATCCCCAATTGCGGACGGTGTACGAGCGCACTTCCAAAGGGTGGCAGCGTCGGGCTGTGAATCCCTAAAAGGGATCCAAACTTGCTTAGCTTGGTCTGGAGTGGGGGATCCCTTATTCCTTGTTCCTCCAAAGCACAGGGAATAGAGGAATGGACGTGTTAACGTAGCTGAACGATCGTGTTCTGCACGGTGGGGGCGTTATCCTCTGATGGAACTCTGTACGCGTATGGCTGGTCTATCAGGGGTAGGGCAGCAGTTGATGCCTTTTGTCTAACTCGACACGTATCACTTTGGCTTGCAGTGGTCTCGATGTGCGTCTTGATCTGCTCATTCGCTCAGGCTGTTGCCTCTTTTTTCGCCGGCGGCCCATTGCTGAACAGAGCTTTGAGGGGCAAGGGATCCCTAGTGTTGTCTGTCGCTTTGGTTGGGGTAGGGGTTCTTGTGCAGGGATTGAGAGCACAAACTCTGGAGAAACCGATGCTGGAAGCCTTGGAAGATTCTGTTGAGGAGAATGTTATCCCTGTTCTGCCCTCAGAACCTGCCTTGCCCCCCCAGGCTGTCCCCACCTCCGCCCGTACGGGACCCTTTCGGGTCGGCAATCGCACGCCCCATCCGGTTCGGCTGGTGATCTTGATGCGCAGCGGCGAACGGATGATCAATCCGGAAACGGCCCACTGGGACTTTGCCCCTGGAGAAGGGGGCAGCGAAGGATTGCTGCTGAGCTTGGGAGAAGAACCGCTGCAAATCGGCCCCGGAGACATTGTGGTGGCTTTCGCCTTGGATGGAACCCGCCGCTATTGGGGGCCCAATGTGGTGGGAGAGTCTCTGGCCCCGTTTTGGGATGGGGAGAGCGGCTCCTGGTCGATGATCTTGCAGCCTTAGGGTGCTCCGCGCGCAGCTTGGACATTTGCAGCGGTCACCTCAAACTCCTCTGGGGCAACTTCTCCATTCCTCACTCTTCTGGGCCAAAGGGGGAGGATCCAAGCAACAGAACATTTTGAGAACAGTCTCCAGACCATAGTCATTTCAAGCTAGATTGAGACACTCCCCAAGCGCTCTGTGCCGCTGCCGCGACCAACCCCAGCTCTTCTCCCAGAGAGAGAGGGAAGTTAGGGAACAATGCAACAGAAATGTTTCATTCCTGTTTAATAATGACTACACAAGTGGCTGCGCAGTTTATAGCTCTGTAGGGTGTTGGCCAGCAGCATCGTTACCGTCATCGGCCCTACGCCTCCCGGTACGGGCGTGATGGCAGCGGCCAACTCTTTGACCGCTTCATAGTCCACATCTCCCACCAATTGCTCGGCTCCGGCAGGGGTCTCGATGCGGTTGATGCCAACGTCGATGACCACCGCGCCGGGTTTCACCATGTCTGCCCTCAATAGGCGGGGGCGGCCCACGGCCATCACCACAATGTCGGCGGCGCGGGTCACTTCTGCCAAGTCGGGGGTGCGGGAGTGGGCTAGGGTGACCGTCGCATCGGCGGCCAACAACATCAAGCTCAAGGGCTTGCCCACCAAGATGCTGCGACCGACCACCACTGCCTTTCGGCCTGCAATCGGGATCCCTTCTGCCTGCAACAGGCGCATCACGCCCAAAGGGGTACAACTGCGTAGGCCGGGCTCGCCGCGCAACAGCCGGCCCAGGTTGAGGGGATGGAGTCCATCCACATCTTTGTCGGGATTGATGGCCAGAAGGGGGGGGATGGGATCCCAGTCGGGGGGCAGGGGCAGTTGGACGAGGATGCCATCCACCCGCTCGTCCTGATTGAGTTGGTCGATGGTGTCGAGCAAATGGGCAGGGGAGTCTTGGGCGGAAAAATGTCGGCCAAAAGAAGCAATGCCCAACCGCTCACAGGCCCGCTCTTTGCCACGCACGTAAGCCGCACTGGCGGGATCCTCTCCAACCCGCAGCACTGCCAATCCCGGTGGCCGCCCCACCTGGGGTATCCAAGCTTGCACTTGGGCGGCCATCTCCGCTTGCAAGCGGGCGGCTAAGGCTTTGCCATCGAGGATCTTTGCGGGCATGGGGGCGCAAGGATAAAGACAACCATCCAACGACCATCCATAGTGAAGCAGAATGGCGACAGCAGTGCAGGGGGAATGATCGGGTGGGATCCCTAGAACGCTTGAGAGTCTTCTTCCTCTTGGCCCAATTGCTCGATGATGATCTCCACCTGCTGCCGCTTTTGCTCCAGGAAGTCCGCGCAGGTTTTCAGGGTTCGGGCGGCCTGTTGAAAGCGCTCCACCACCTCGGCCAGATCCAGCTCCCCCGATTCAATCTGGGCAATCAAAGTTTCCACTTCGGCAATGGCTGCTTCATAGCGCCACGGCTCCTCACGTTTGCGGCGGCTCATGGCTCTCCTCTACTCGTACCCATAGGCTTCCCGAGGCCAGTTGTATCATCAGGCGGGTTTGGGGAGGCAGGCGATGGGTGCGGATCAGGGATCCCTCTTCATCTCGCACCAAGGCATAGCCCCGTTTCAGAATGGCTTCGGGATCGAGCGCTTGGAGGCGATCTTGCAGGGCCTGTTGGTGCTGTTGGCGTTGCTGGAAGCGATGGCGCACGGCTTGGAGCAGGCGATGTTGGTGTTGGGTCAAGCGATCCTGAGCCTGTTGCAACAGCCGCTCTGGATGCACGTAAGCCAGGTGGTGTTGGGCCTGCTGCAAACGCTGCTGGGCTTTTTCCAAAGCTTGGCGAGTGCGTTCGATCAACTTCTGGCGCAACTGGGATCCCTGACGCTGCAATTCCCCCAGATCCGGCACGATCCGCTCGGCAGCTGCCGTTGGGGTATGGGCGGCGTAGTCGGCAGCGTAGTCAGCCAGGGTTTCATCCCGCTGGTGGCCAATCCCGGTGACCACCGGGATCCGACATTCGGCAATGGCTCGCACCACCCGCTCATCGTTAAAACAGGCCAAATCTTCGCTGGCTCCACCGCCCCGCGCCAAAAGAAGCACTTCCGCCCGCCCATCCTGTTCCACCCGGCGAATGGCCCGCACAATTGATTCCGGGGCCGCCTCCCCTTGCACTTGAGCTGGGGAGAACAGCACCCGTAGCCCGGGGTAGCGCTGGTTGAGGGTGCGCCGAATATCTCCCCAGCCGGCAGCGTGGGGGGAACTGACGACGGCAATGCACTGGGGATGAACAGGCAGAGGTCGTTGGTTATCGAACAAGCCCTCAGCACTGAGGCGGGCCTTGAGCTGTTGAAATCGCAACGCCAACAGCCCTTCCCCGGCAGGCAGCAATTGCCAGATGACGAGGCGATAATGGCTGCCGCCGCTATAGATGCCAAGTTGCCCAAGGGCAAGCACCTGTTGCCCCACTTCCGGCCAGAAGCTGAGCCTGGAAGTTTGGCCCTGCCAGACCACCCCCTTGAGAACGTCACCGGTTTCCGGATCGACTAGGGTCAAGAACAGGTGGCCATTGCGGTTGCGCTGGCAACTGGAGACTTCCCCGCTCACCCACAGCCTGACCAAGTAGGGATCCCCGGCCAGCAGCGATTTCAAATAACGGGACACTCCCCCCACCGAGAGCAGGGGAGCTTCATCCGTGAGCAAAAACTCCATCCCACTGCTGCGGGCGGCTAAAGTCACTTGTAAACTACCCGACCCTGACTACTTCGCAGTACAGGGCGGGCTTTCGGTAGCCCTGCAGTTGGCAAGCCAACCACGGACCTCTAGGCTGGTTTACGGCAGCCCCAAGTTTAGCAATCATGTTGGCTCCATTCCAGTCCGCATCCCCTTCCCATCCACAGTGCCCACACTTAAACTGCTTCCCATTGCGGTAGGATTGCGCAGGGTCGGGATGGATATGCAAACACCGGTGGCAGGTCTGCGACGTGTAGGCAGGCGGAACCAGCACCACAGGTACTCCGGCGATGGCAGCCTTGTAGACCACAAACATCCTAAGCTGGTAGAACGCCCAGTTATTGGTTCTGCGGCGCTCAGCTTTGCTGCGTGGCTGTTGATTGACCCTTTCCCGGATCCCTGTCAGGTCTTCCAGGGCAATAGCGCTGTTTGTGGT
>NZ_JANSIN010000057.1:0-15926 GCF_047462115.1 Synechococcus sp. R50.1
GCCAGGAACTTCTTGAGTTTTCTCTATCTCGTCAGTGCTCTCTTTTGGCTCAAATGAAAGATCAACACAACCTAGTTGAGGAACTCAGTTAGATTCTTCCACCATCACCACATGGGCAGGGATCCCAGGGGGAAGAGCCTTGCAGCCGGACAAAAAGGCCAGCTCGATTAAGAAGGCAAATCCCCCCACTTCAGCACCGCTCTGGGCCACCAATTGGGCGGTGGCGGCGGCTGTGCCCCCGGTGGCAATGACATCATCCACGATCAACACCCGCTCTCCGGGGCGCAGGGCGTGGGCGTGGAGTTGGAGCTGGTCTTGGCCGTATTCCAGGCTGTAGGTCTGGCTGAGCACCGGCGGCGGCAGCTTGCCCGGCTTGCGAACCGGGACAAATCCCAAGCCCAGGTGTTGTGCCAAAGCAGCCCCCAAAATGAACCCCCGCGACTCGATGCCGACCACATAATCTAGGGATCCCATGCCGGTGGTGCCGGCGGCCAACTGTTCAATAGCCGCCCGGAAGCCTGCCGGATCCTGTAGCAGGGGGGTCATATCCCGAAAGAGGATGCCGGGTCTGGGAAAATCGGGCACCAAGCGAATGAGGGCTCGCAGATCCATCCTGTTTTCCTCGCTGGCCAGTGGCTTGCTGTTCGCGTTAGCGGGACGGAGTCCTCAAAGGGCACTCCAAGCAACCCATCATACTCGGTTAGCTTGTGGGCAGATGGGATCCCTTTTGGTCAGTCTGGCAACGGGGAAGATTTTCTATAATTGGCAAGGCTGGGGGCCGCGGCTCACCTAGTCGCCCATCTGTAAAATCGGAGATCTCTCATGCGCTACTACATGGCCATCGACTCCAATCCCCTGGCAAGTTTGCCGCTGGCTCTGTTTGGGGTGAGTAGCGAGTCGGCCTATGTCGATCTGCTGCAAGACAAGCTCATTGTGCGGGCGGGCAGCCTGTTCAACGAGACGTTCTCCCTGAGCGAGTTGGGACAAGGGGAGCGCTTCCCCTGGCCTTGGTACTACGGACTGGGCGTGCGCACCGATTTTCAGGGGATCGTTGGCCCGGTAACCAGTGCCCAAGGGGTGATCGCCATTCCACTGGTGCAGGAGAAGCCTCTCTTTATTCCCTTGCTGGGGCCGGTAGGGCTGCAACTGCCCTGCAAAAAGCTGGTCTTCAGCCTCAAAGATCCAGATACCTTCCTGGCCAACTTCAACCAGGGTCGCCCAGAGGTCAACGCCGGCCCGAAGAATGTGGTGATTGATTGACGCTCCTCCCGCTAACGCAAGGCAAGTAGCAGGAGATTCCCCCTTCACCGAGTCTTGACCCGATGCCGTGAAGACATCACGCGAAGCACTGCGACGGATCTGGGTAGAACCGCAGGGATCCCTACAGGTTGCCAACGCAGCTCAGGGTGTGGAGAAGACCCAGGGTACCAGCTCCCACCGTCGTCGATGGACAGGATCCCCAAAATGCGCGACGGTGAGTTTATTCTGGTCGTTACGCTGGACGCCAAAGGGATCCCTGATGAGTTCAACCCCGCTGCAGCGCACCCCCTTGTTCCCCCTTCATCAAGCTTTGGGGGCGCGATTTGTCTCTTTTGCCGGCTGGGAAATGCCGCTGCAGTATCGGGGAGTGATAGCAGAACATCGGGCAGTGCGGGAGAGGGTGGGGATATTCGACATTTCCCACATGGGCAAGTTCACCCTCTGGGGGCCGGAGCTGGGATCCCACCTCAGCCGTCTGGTTCCCAGCGATCTGAGCGCCGTTCCTGTGGGATCTGGTCGGTACACCGTCCTGCTCAATCCACTGGGGGGCATTTTGGATGATGTCATCTTCTACCGGCATCCACCGGAGGGTGAGCTGGAGCACTGGAGCGTGATCGTCAATGCAGCCACCCGGCAGAAAGATTGGGATTGGCTCAACCACCACTTCCAAGGGATCCCCGGAGTTAACCTGCAGGATCACTCCGATGCTCAGGTTCTGTTGGCGGTGCAGGGGCCGGCAGCCGAGGAGGTTCTCCAGCCCTTTTTAGAGGGATCCCTGAAGGCTTTGCGCCGGTTTCAGCACGGTCGGTTTGCCACAGCAGCGGGAACCTCGGGAGAGACTATCTTTGTGGCCCGCACCGGCTACACCGGAGAAGATGGCTTTGAAGTTATGCTCAGCCCCGAAGATGGCATCCGCCTTTGGGAGCAACTGATTCAGGCCGGCGTGCAACCCTGTGGGCTGGGCTGCCGCGATACCCTACGTCTGGAGGCCGCGCTCCATCTCTACGGGCAGGACATGGACGAGAGCACCACTCCCTTGGAAGCCGGCTTGGGATGGTTGGTGAACAACCCAGAAGACTATATCGGCAAGCCCGCCATCGAAAGCCAACGGGAGCAAGGGATCCCTCGCCACCTGGTGGGGTTTCGCATGCTGCATCCGGCCATCCCCCGCAGCGGCTATGCCATCTACGCTCCCAACTCCCCTGAGCCGATCGGACGGGTAACCAGCGGCACCCATTCTCCCAGTTTGGGCTACGGCATCGGCTTGGGCTATGTCGCTCCGGCTTGGGCCAAGGTGGGATCCCGGCTGGAAATTGAAATTCGGGGGCAACGCCGGCCTGCGGAAGTAGTGAAAAAACCTTTCTATCGTGCTCCGCACCGCTGACGGGAACAGGCGCAGGCTCCGGTTAACCCAGGGGGTTGAGCCGTTTGCCGGTCTTGGGAGTGGAGTATTCCTGCTGCAGCCGCCGCAACTTCCGCAAGGCCCGCCGTTCAATCTGTCGTACTCGCTCCCGCGAAAGACCGATGTGCTCCCCAATTTCCCGCAGCGTTAGACCTCTGGATCCATCCAGCCCATAGCGAGCCACAATGACCTGTCGCTCTCGTTCGCTCAGTTGGCCCACCAGAGCGCGGACTTCCTCTCGATGGGCAACCTGGGTTAGGTGTTCGACAGGGTCGTTGTCTTCATCTGGGATAAAGTGCTGCAGTTCGGTGCCATCTTCATCCCCTACCCCCACATTCAAAGACCGCATCTCTGCCATGTGGCGGGTGATCAGCTCACGGTAGTTATCGCCGATATCCAGAGAATCAAAAACTTCTTCTGCCTGGGGGCGGGATCCCCTTTCGGCAGATAACTCGCGGTAGCGCCGCTTCACCTGGGAGACTTTTTCGTACATGTGGGCCGGCAGACGGATCATCCGCCCCTTGTTCTGGATGCCCCGGTTCACACTTTGCCGGATCCACCAAGTGGCATAGGTGGAGAACTTGTAGCCACGGGTGGGATCGAACTTTTCCACGGCGCGGGTGAGGCCGATCGTGCCTTCCTGAATCAAATCCAGAAACGGCAAGCCGCGATTGCGATAGCGCTTAGCAATCGACACCACCAAGCGAAGGTTACACTCCACCATTCGTTTCTTGGCTGCTTCCCCCTGCCGCAGGATCTGCTGCAGCTCTGCCAAGGGGATCCCCAACCGCCGGCTCCAATCTTCCACCGACTCGTGGGGCTGCCGCTGTTCTAGGAGCGCCACCATCCGCTGCACCTGGTGAGCCAAACGGAGTTCTTCTTCAGCGGTGAGCAACGAGTAGCGCCCAATCGTCTTCAAGAAACGCCCCACCGCATCTTGCAAGTCAAGACTTTCCGACATATCAAACCCCACACCATAAATTCATGTCCTGTCAGAATCGCCACTTCTCCTGTTGTTGCATCAAGCCGTCTTCCTGTGTGTGAAGCTGACCTTTCTGCAAACAGCACCTTATTCATACCAGCACAAAAGCCCTTTCGTAAAGGCTTTAACTCTAAAAACTTGAGCCAGAATCGAGTGCTTGACTCACTAAATTTATTGAGTCTGGCTCACTAGACTCTATTAGGAGCGTCTAGCTGCCCATTTTGTTGATTAAAAACTCTACTAAAAGGGTGGCCGAGAAATTAACCATTTCATAAGCCTGGATTTAAGGCTTAGGAAAGTTACGAAAGATTGTTCTAAACAATCAACAAATTTTTGATGCCAAATCAGATTGCTCATAAGCTAAGAAAGCAAATTTTTTCACTCATTTTGTTAGAACTAGAAATGGATATTTCTGTTTGCAGAACTATCGGAAGGGCTTGCTCGGCAGGGAATAGAAAGGTTCATCAGCAGGTTTTTGGAATGCCTTGAGGTGAATTTGGCACGTCATCGCCGACAACCTCAGCCGGAAACAGATGAGGACGGATCCCTGTGGGACGGGTTTTTGCTTCTGCCTCTAAACCTAGTGGAAGTTATCGCCAATACTCGACTTTGGACACTAGATGCAGATCTAAGATTTCTGTATCACCGAACACGCTAGGCGCGGATGCCTCAGCCTTGGTGCTCCGTACCGCTATCGCGAATGCCGCAGCGCGCGCCTACATAAGAAGGCAGGTCAGGCCAGCCCAGCGACCCTCCAGGCCCAGGTGTGTTGCACTCCTGCGGGAGAAAGGGGGAGCTGCGTTCCGCTCGCTCGACCCACCGCAGGATGGTTTACATTTCTTCCACCACCCCAAGGGCGCTTTATAGTGAGGATCCGGTCTCCATCGGTCAAAGGATTGGAAGGGCCATGTCTCACTTCACCACCCTGCAAGTGCAAATCAAAGACGCCGATCTCCTGGAAGAGACCCTGAAGGAATTGGGCTACGCCGTGCAGCGGGATACCAGCCTGCGGGGCTATCTCTGGAACCGCACCCGTGCCGACTTGGTGATCCGTCAGAAAAATGGCTTCGACATCGGGTTTCGCCGCAACGGGGATCACTACGAGCTGGTGGCCGATCTGTGGGGGGCGGGCATCGATCCCAAGACCTTTCTGGAGCCGATCTTGCAGCGCTATGCCCACAAAAGTTTGCTGCGCTCAGCCCGTGAGCAGGGCTATGCCATCGAGGCCGAAGAAGTGCTGGAGGATGGCACCATCCGCGTGGTGGTGGGGCGTTGGGTATAGCTAGGCCCATCGGCATCCGCCCATGGTAGGTAAGCCTCAGCCGGCTGTCAGGACTGACCAGGGATCCCGGCCCCAACCTTGGGATCTGGTGTTGGGGGGGCAAATGGCAACCGGGAGCGCCCCTGCCCACGCCTTGGTGTTGGGAGGTATCGAGGGGGCGCGGAGACGACTCACCCACAGCGATGAAGCCGTGCGCTTGGCCACCCTGCCCCAGTTGCTGCAGTACGGGTCGGCGGGCCTGGCCGAACTCATTGAAGCCCTCGCCGGCAATAGCTCTTGGGCAGTCCGCTTGGCAGCTTGGCGGCTGTTGTCTCAGCTTGGCCAGCCGGAGGCAGAACGGGCCTGTCGCACCTACAGCCCTTTTCGCCCGGTGGGGGGAGCGCAAGGGGTGATCGTGGCCTATCGGCGGGGGGAGCGGGATTTTGCCTATGCAGACCTGGAGGGAGCCGACCTTCAAGAAGCACGGCTGGGGGGGATCAACCTGTGGGAGGCCAACCTGAGGCGGGCCAACTTGCGCTTTTGCAACTTCAACGGCGCCCGGCTGCGGCAAACGGATTTGCGCCAAGCGGATTTGCAAGGGGCCAAGCTGAGCGGAGCCGACTTACAGGGAGCCGACCTGCGGGGATCCGACCTCAGAGGGGCCAAGGTCAGCGGCACCAGCCTGCGGGGATCCCAGCTTTCGGAAGAGACCCACCTGGAAGAACGGGTGCGCCACATTTGGCAGTTGCAAAACTGGGGGGGACAGGGGCAAGATTTCTCCGGCCAAGACCTGAGCAAAGCCGATCTGCGAGAACTGGTGCTCTGTCAGATCCGGCTGAGGGGAGCGGATCTGAACCGGGCCGATCTGCGCGGATCCAACCTGGAGGGAGCGGACTTGGGGGGAGCCAACCTACAGCGGGCGGACTTGCGGGGGGCCAACTTGCAAAATGCCGACCTGGAAGGGGCCAATCTCAGCGGCGCCGAGCTGCGTCAGGCCCAGTTTCAGGGGGCTAACCTGCGGCGGGCCGATGTCAGCGGGGCCAACCTAACCCAAGCCAACCTGGAAGGAGCTCAGATCGAAGGGTTAAAGCACAGCGGATCCCGGATTGCCGGCCTGATCTTTCCCGACGGCACCCCGATCAAGCCCTGGTGGTGGTAACAGGTGCCTACCGCTCACCCAATGAGCCAAATCCAAAGGAATCCCAAGATCCCCCGGCAATTGGGCAAACCCGGATCACCATAGGAGTAGAGATACCTATGGGGTACAGCTATGGTTCTGGCAGAACAGCTCTCGACAAAACCGCTCACCGCCGACGAGCTTCGCAAAATGGATGCCTACTGGCGGGCCGCCAACTATCTGTCGGTCGGGCAAATCTATTTGATGGACAACCCGCTGCTGCGAGAACCCCTAAAACTGGAACATGTGAAGCCACGCCTGCTGGGGCACTGGGGCACCACACCCGGGTTGAACTTCATCTACGTGCATCTCAACCGCATCATCAAACGGGAAAACCTCAATATCCTCTACATCACCGGCCCCGGCCACGGTGGCCCTGCTCTGGTGGCCAACACCTACTTGGAAGGCACCTACAGCGAGGTGTATCCCAACATCGGCCAAGACGCCGAAGGCATGCGCAAGCTCTTCAAGCAATTCTCCTTCCCCGGCGGCGTGCCCAGCCACGTGGCTCCGGAAACCCCTGGCTCCATCCACGAGGGGGGAGAACTGGGCTATGCCCTGGCCCACGCCTTTGGGGCTGCCTTTGATAACCCCGATCTGCTGGTGGCCTGTGTGGTGGGGGATGGAGAAGCGGAAACCGGCCCCTTGGCCGCTTCCTGGCATTCCAACAAGTTCCTCAACCCCATCCACGACGGAGCAGTGCTGCCGATTCTGCACCTGAACGGCTACAAGATCGCCAATCCCACCGTTTTGGCCCGCCTCAGCCGTGACGAGCTGCAAAATCTGTTTGTGGGCTACGGCTACAAACCCTACTTCGTAGAAGGCTGCGAGCCGGCAGAGATGCACCAGTTGATGGCCGCCACTTTGGACACGGTGATCCACGAGATCCAAGAAATCCAGCAGCATGCCCGCAGCAAAGGGGATCCCACTCGTCCCCAATGGCCGATGATCATCCTGCGCACCCCCAAAGGCTGGACCGGCCCCAAAGAGGTGGACGGCAAAAAGGTGGAAGATTTCTGGCGCTCCCACCAAGTGCCCCTGGCGGATCTGGCCAAAAAACCGGAGCACCTCAAGGCTCTGGAGGACTGGATGCGCAGCTACAAGCCGGAAGAACTCTTCGATGAAAATGGCCGTCTGCTGCCGGAGCTGCAAGAGCTGGCCCCCAAAGGGGAAAAACGCATGGGGGCTTTGCCCCACGCCAACGGCGGCCTGCTGACGCGGGAGCTGAAAATGCCGGATTTCCGTCGCTACGCCGTGCCTGTCCCCCGCCCCGGCACCACCGAAGCCGAAGCCACCCGAGTTCTGGGGCAATTTCTGCGGGATGTGATGAAGCTCAACCCCCACAACTTCCGCCTCTTTGGCCCCGATGAAACCGCTTCCAACCGCTTGGATGCTGTGTTTGAGGCCAGCGACCGCACCTGGGTAGCTCCCATCTACGATTGCGACGAGCACCTCTCCCCAGATGGACGGGTGATGGAGATCCTCAGCGAGCACGTCTGTCAGGGCTGGCTAGAAGGCTACCTGTTGACCGGGCGACACGGGTTCTTTTCCTGTTACGAAGCCTTCATCCACCTGGTGGACTCGATGTTCAACCAACACGCCAAATGGTTGAAAACCACCCGGCACATTCCTTGGCGGCGGCCCATTCCTTCCCTCAACTACCTGCTGACTTCCCATGTGTGGCGGCAGGATCACAACGGCTTCAGCCACCAGGATCCCGGCTTTTTGGATCACGTGGTCAACAAAAAGGCCGAAATCATCCGCGTCTACCTGCCCCCGGATACCAATACTTTGCTCTCGGTGGCCGACCACTGTCTGCGCAGTCGCCACTACGTGAACGTGATCGTGGCAGGCAAACAGCCGGCCCTGCAGTACCTGGATATGGATGCGGCCATCAAGCACTGCACCCAGGGCTTGGGCATCTGGGAATGGGCCAGCAACGATCAGGGTTCAGAGCCGGATGTGGTGATGGCCTGCTGCGGCGATGTGCCGACGATGGAAACCCTGGCGGCGGTGGACTTCCTACGGCAGCACCTGCCGGACATCAAGATCCGGGTGGTGAATGTGGTGAACTTGATGAAGCTGCAGCCGCCCAGCGAACACCCCCACGGCATCAGCGATGTGGATTACGCCAGCATCTTCACGCCGGACAAGCCCATCGTGTTTGCCTTCCACGGCTATCCCTGGCTGATTCACCGCCTCACCTACCGTCGCCCCAACCACCACAACTTGCACGTGCGCGGCTACAAGGAGGAGGGCACCACCACCACCCCCTTCGACATGTGTGTCCTCAACGAGGTGGATCGCTTCAGCTTGGCCGATGATGTGTTGGATCGGGTGGAGCGCTTCAAGTACGAGCGGGCCCACATCAAGCAGATCATCCAAGACAAGCTGGTGGAGCACAAACACTACATCCGCGAGCATGGAGAAGATCTGCCGGAGGTGCGCAACTGGAAGTGGCCCTATTGAAGGGATCCCCACTCAACTAACTTTCGCCTCTGAGCTCTGGCAGGATAGAGTTTTTGAGGGTTTGGAGGTTGAGGGTGTGAGGGGTTCAGAAAGGGTGGATGCGGATACACTTCCTGATCTGGAGCTGGAAGAAACAGAGTGGGGCGGGATGGCGCTCTCGCTGGGGCTGGGTTTAGCCCTCTCGGCCCTTGTGATTGGGATCCGCCCCCAGGTGTTTGTTCCTTTTGGATTGAGCGTGTTGGGTTCGGCCCTGCTGGGATCCCTGCTCATCCCCGGATTGCGGCGCTGGAAGGCAGGGCAGGTGATCCGTCAGGAGGGGCCCCAATCCCACCAGAAAAAAGCAGGCACACCCACCATGGGCGGGATCAGCTTTTTGCCCGTGGGGCTGCTGGTGGCGGGGATCTGGAGCGGCTGGGATCCCCATTGGCTGGCCGTCGCGCTGCTCACGCTGGCCTACAGCTTTGTCGGCTGGCTGGACGATTGGCTGGTGATCCGACAGCAATCCAACAAGGGGTTGTCTCCCCAACACAAGCTGTTGCTCCAGGTGGGAGTTGCCCTTGGGTTTTGTGTCTACCTGGCCTGGCAGGGGATCCCGACCAGTCTGACCTTGCCGGGGATAGGCACCCTCTCTCTGGGCTGGCTGTTCTGGCCCTTGGCCCTGTTTGTGTTGGTGGGCACCAATAATGCCGTAAACCTCACCGATGGTATGGACGGCTTGGCGGCAGGGGTGGTGGCCATCCTGCTGATTGGGCTGGGGCTCCTTCACAGGGATCCAGAGCTATCGGTGTTGGCTTTCACCCTGAGCGGTGCCTGCTTGGGGTTCCTGGTTCACAACCACCACCGGGCGCGGCTGTTCATGGGCGATACCGGATCCCTGGGGTTGGGGGGCGCTCTGGCCGGGTTGGCGCTGCTGGGGGATCAGCTCTGGGCCTTGGCCCTGATGGGGGGAGTGCTGGTGGCAGAGGCGCTGTCGGTGATGCTGCAGGTGGGCTACTTCCAATACACCAAACGCAAAACCGGCACAGGCAGACGGCTGTTGCGCATGTCGCCCTTGCACCACCATCTGGAGCTGGGGGGCTGGTCGGAGGTGCAGGTGGTGGGATCCTTCTACGGGGTAACGGCGCTGCTAGTGGGGCTGGGCTGGGCCTGGTGGCACTGGGCGGGAATTTGAGTTGGCGAGCTGGGGATGCACGGTGATTCCAATGGGGGCCTGACCTCGAAGGGGTCATTCCAAAGCCGACGGAAAGTTGGCCCCGCAGATTTGATCTCCCTCCAGGCATTGTGAGCGTGGTGAACATTCTGCCCAGAGGCAGATCCTCTACAGTCTTGGCACACCGTTCTTAAGAAGCAAGGGTTGCACTATGGATCTAGGCCGCCGTACTGTTCACGCCCTATCTCACCTGCCCCGCCTCTTCAAGCGTAAGCGCGGGATCCCTTTGATGTCGTTGGTATTGGGCATGGCGCTGGCACTGACGACCCTGCTGGGGATGGGATCCCAGGCCCAGAGCCGGTTGGTGGATGTGAAACTTCAACTGAAATGGTTTCCGCAAGCCCAGTTTGCCGGATACCTGATCGCCAAGGAAAAAGGATTTTACGAAGCCGAAGGTCTGAACGTCGAGCTGCTGCCGATTGGAGATCAATCCCCCATCCAGACAGTGGTCGTGGGCGGAGCCGACTTTGGCAACACTTGGATCACCGACCTGCTGACTGCCCGGGCTCAGGGGCTGCCCGTGGTTCACATCGCCCAGATCTTTCAGAAGTCGGGCTACGCGATGGTGTCTCTCAAATCCAGCGGGATCAAAAGCCCTGCCGATTTCAAAGGTAAAAAGGTGGGCATTTGGCCTTCTGGCAACGAATATCCGGCCCTGGCTCTGATGAAAGCCTTCAACTTGACCACCAGCCTGGATACAGGGGTGACCAACCCCGATGTGGAGCTGATCACCTATGGCTTCGATCCGGCCCTGGTTTTTCCCGATAAGGTGGATGTAGCCTCGGCCATGCTCTACAACGAGCTGAATCAGATCGTGGGTTTGGGCTACCCCCTGAGCGAACTCAACGTCATGCACCTGCCAGACTACGGCATCAACCTCTTGGAAGACCTGCTGTTCACCACCGAGCGCGTTTTAAACGAAAGCAACTTTAAGGGATCCGGCCAATCGGGCAAAGCCATCGCGGCCAAATTGGTGAAAGCCTCGATCAAGGGTTGGGATTACGCTGTGGCCAACCCAGAAGAAACGGTGCAGGTGGTTCTCACCTTCTGCGGCGCAACCTGCAAAGGATCCGGCTCGGAAGCGGATCCCCTCAAGCACCAAACCTGGCAAATGGCTGAAATTGCCAAGCTGTATCAGGCGGGCCCCACCCTGGAAGGCAATGCTGGGTTGCTGGTGCCTTCGGTGTATCGGGCCAACGTGGAAACCTTGAAATCTTTGGGCATTCTCAGCGCCGATCCGCCTGCTGCGGTGGTGGATTATTCGGTGTGGGAAATGGCCACCGGCAAATCGGCCCCCACCGGCTAAGTCCGGGGATCCAACTGGGCAGAGACTGAGACCCGTTCAGGAAGGGATCCCGGCTGGATCCCTTCTGTTGTGAGGAAAACGCAAAGATTACTGACCGATGTTTGTTCCCTGTCAAATTTCCAACTGAATCCTTTACATTCACCGTTGCAGATCGGGGATCGCTGTAACGTATGGATATGAACTTAAGTTAACATTGCCTTCCCCTGTAACCCAGTTGGAGGCCTCTAAAAGGAGTGTAATCTCATGATGCCGAGTGGCTCCAAAAATTCCGATAGGCCAGCGGCACAGTCAGGGCACAGCGATTTGGTCTCCGACCCGCCGATGCAAGCGGCTCCTTCTCCGGCAGGTGCTGCTGAGCTTTCCTCTGCGCGGCCGTACGTGGTGTTGCACGGCCATTTTTATCAGCCGCCTCGGGAGGATCCCTGCCTCAACCGCATTCAGCGACAGCCGAGCGCCAGCCCCTTTCACGACTGGAACGAGCGCATTTGGGCGGAATGTTACCGCCCCAACGCCTTTGCCCGCGTTCTGGACGACCAAGGACGGGTGGTGCGCATTGTCAACAACTATGAATTCTTGAGCTTTAACTTCGGCCCTACTCTCCTCTCTTGGCTAGAGGAGCATGACATTGAAGTTTACCAACGCATTTTGGCCGGCGACCGTCTCAGCGCTGAGCGGCTGGAGGGTCATGGCAATGCCATCGCCCAAGTCTACAACCACGTCATCCTGCCCCTGGCCAACGAGCGAGACAAGTACACCCAGATCCGCTGGGGAATTGCCGATTTTCAACACCGCTTTGGGCGCCATCCCCAGGGGATGTGGCTGGCCGAAACCGCCATTGATGCAGCAACGGTCACGGCCTTGGTCGAATGTGGGATCCGCTTCGTCATTTTGGCCCCCAGCCAAGCGCAGCGCATTCGCCCCTTGGGACAAACCGAGTGGATCGACGTTAGCCAAGGCCAGATCGATCCCCGCCGGCCCTACCGCTGCTTTACCCCCGACCGGGAGGGGTACTTGGATATTTTCTTTTTCGATGGCCCCATTTCCCGTGACTTGGGCTTTGGGGATATCGTTTACAGTACTTATTCGCTGGCGGAGCGGATCCGTTCCGCTCTGCGCCCGGACAAAGAGGGGGAAGCCTATCTGATCAACTGTGCCACCGATGGCGAGACTTTTGGCCACCACAAGCGGGGTGTAGAACGCACACTGGCCTATGCCTTTTGCGAGGAATTTCCCCGCCGGGGCTGGCAGGTGGGCAACTACAGCCATTTTCTCAGCCAACATCCCCCCACTTGGGAGGTGCAACTGAAACCGGTCACCGCCTGGAGCTGCGCCCACGGGGTAGGACGGTGGTCGCGAGACTGTGGCTGCGGAGCGGTGGGAGGGTGGCACCAACGCTGGCGGCAACCGCTGCGGGAGGCCCTCAACTGGCTGCGGGATCAGCTGGCCGAGATCTACGAGACGGAGGCCAGAGCCTACCTGCGGGATCCCTGGCTGGCGCGGGATCGTTACATCGAGGTGATTTTGGATCGGGAGCGCTGTGATGCCTTTTTGCAGGAGCACCAAAGCCACCGCCTCACCGCCGAAGATCGGGTGCAAGTGCTGCGCCTGTTGGAGATGCAGCGCTACAGCCAGTTGATGTTCACCAGTTGTGGCTGGTTTTTCGAGGAGCTATCCCGTCCTGAAGGGGTGCAGATCCTGCGTTACGCGGCACGGGCTATCCAGTTGGCAGCAGCAGTGGCGGATGTCAACCTAGAAGAGGAGTTTTTGCAGCGCCTGAGCAAGGCCCCCAGCAACCTCGACCTCTACAGAGACGGCAAGGGGGTCTATTGCGCCTTGGTGCGCCCCAGCTTGATCAGCCCGCAACGGCTGGTGGCTCAGCACGCCATGTTTTCCCTGTTTAACGGGATCCCCCGTTCCCAAGGATATGTGCTGGATCAAGTGGATCAAGAGCGCCTGACGATAGGCGGGTCGACACTGGCCATCGGGCGGGTGAAGCTCACCTTTCCCACCACCCGCGAAGAGCACGACCTGATCTACGCCATGCTCCATCTCGGCGGCTGGGACTTTCAATGTGGCGTCAAGCCGTTTGCCGGGCGGCGCATCTACGAGCAGATAAAAGCGCGGCTGCTGGCCGGATCCCACAGTCGGATCCAGATGATCCTGATCCTGCAAGATCTGTTTGGGCCGGAAACCTTCGACCTGAACGCCCTGAACGACGAAGACCGGCAGCAGATGATGCGCTGGCTCACTCAAGATACCCTAGACCGCCTGGCCCAGCTCTACCGCCAAACCTACCTGGACAATTACGGGGTCTTGATGGCCTTTCGGGCCGACGGCCTGCCGATCCCGGAAGAGTTGTTGGCTGCCGCTCAGATCACCCTCAACCAACGCCTGTTGACCAGTTTGCGGGCGATGGAAATGGAAGAGGGCAAGCGGGATCACCTGCTGGAATTGCGGGCAATTGTGCGCGAGGCCGAGCAGTTGGGGTGTCAGTTGCGGCGGGAAGAGGCAGCCCGGGTTCTGGATCGGCTCCTACAGCGGGGGATGTGGCACCTTGCCCACGCTTTTGAGCCGGAGACCTTCGGCGAACAGCTCTACAACCTGGAAGAATGGCTGCAATTGGCTGCAGACCTGCGCCTGCCCATCAACTTGGATCGCCTGCAAGAGCTCTATCTGACAGCGCTGGAGCGTCAAATTGGCCCGCGTTGCCCAGCTTGGCCCCAAGAAGACTGCCGAGACATTTCTGCCGAAAACCTGCACCGCCTCTTACAGGTTGGGCAGCGAATTCGGGTCAACGTCAATGCCTGGCTGCGTCACCTACACCCCCAAAATTAAACCCCCAAGATTAAGTTGAGAGCTCAGTGAACTTTAAAGCCATCGGGATGACAGGATTCGAACCTGCGACCCCTTCGTCCCGAACGAAGTGCGCTACCAAGCTGCGCTACATCCCGACTGACAGGCCCCTTTAACCGCCCGCCGAAGCTCAACAAGTATAGCACGCCGGCTACGAACAATGATGACAAGGGATCCCCAGCAGAGAAGGGGATCCGATCTGCGCTAAGCTGCAAAAAATCCCCCCTCTCGTCAGCCCAAGTATGAATCCGTCTAAGGGTTTTCGCAAATCCAAGCCTGAGAAAAAACCGGCCAGCTCCAACACTGCCAAGCGCAAGGAAGCCGCCAAACGGTACGACGAGCTGAAAGCCAAGGGGATGCCGGAGTTCAACATCTTTGCCCGCCGTCGCCAGCCCGCGCCTGGCCAGCCCAACCCTTGGCTGCCGGTGGGATCCCTGGCAGTGGGACGTTCCAGCGCCATTCACCAGGCCATTTTCCAAAACGAGGAAGAACTCAAAAAAGCAGCCGTCAGGCTGTTTCCCCGTCTCGGCAAGGTGAAAGATGACCTGGAGTTTGGGTTTCGCCTCAAGGACAAGGACTTCCAAGACGAGCCGATCCAGGTGGCGATCCGTCCCCAGCCTTCACCCCTTCAAGTCTGGATGGCCAAAATCCGAGGTTGGTTGGGCCTCTCCGGCAAAGGAACCTCCAAAAAAGCTTAGACCGCCGCAAAGGCTCTGGGCAGCCAGCTCAAAATCAGAGGGTTGACCACCTCTGGGCGCTCGTCGTGGGGGCAATGGCCTGTATTGGGAATGGGCAAGAACTGGTAGTCGATCCCTTTCACGTGGTTTTGAAAGCCGCGGCCCCGTTGAATGGGTGTCCAGGGATCCCCCTCTCCCCAGAGCACCAACAGCGGGCAGCGCACCTGAGGCAAT
Source organism: Synechococcus sp. R50.1 (assembly GCF_047462115.1). Classification (NCBI taxonomy): domain Bacteria; kingdom Bacillati; phylum Cyanobacteriota; class Cyanophyceae; order Synechococcales; family Synechococcaceae; genus Synechococcus; species Synechococcus sp. R50.1. The sequence goes on from NZ_JANSIN010000057.1 coordinate 14,832, forward strand.
AGGGCTTCAGGAGTTGGGCCAGGGGGAGCGGTGAGAATCGAGGCAAACACCTGCTGAGCGCCCACATCACAGGAAGGGGCATAGAGAATCTCCACCAGCTCATCCGTAATGGCGGCGGGGTTGCGGTACACCTGCTTGAGAGTTGCGCGAATACGCTGCCGCTGCCGCACCCGATCGAACAAAAACGGCCCCGTCACCGGAGAAGCCGCCAGAGCGGTGAAAACACTCATGAAAAGGCGGAAAATCGGGCTGAGCTCATGGGAGCGATGGTTCAACCCCCCGGCGCAGTTGAGCAACACTGCTCCTGCCGTTAACTGGGGATGCCGGGCGGCCATGATCAAGCTGAGCAAGGCACCAATGGAATTGCCGATAAACACAGCAGGCTGCTGAATGTGCTGCTGCCAAAAATCCACCAGCAACTCCGCCCACAGATCCAAGGTGTAGGGGAGAGCAGGCTTGGCCGAGCCGCCAAACCCGAGCAAATCCAGGGCATAGACCCGGTATCCTGCCCCAGCTATCACGGGGATGTTGTGCCGCCAATGGCCGATGGAAGCCCCAAATCCATGCACCAAGACCAGCGGGGATCCGGATCCCTGCACCACATAGCGAATGGCATGTCCGCGCCAGCTCCAGACTTGGGGAGCAAAAGGAGCAATGGCCTCAGCCGCAGAACCGGCAGAAGAAGCAGTCAGCACAGCCTGAAAACAGACCCAGTTAAAGATGTAGGTAGAAACTCAGAGCCATCCCTGTTCATCATAGCTTCGGAATGCCTTTGTCTCCCGTCTCTACTGCCCTGCCTGCTGCTGCAGTTGCGGGTTCAGGTGCCGCCGAGGTGGGGTTGGGCCGGTCAACATGGGAAGAAAGCATGCTGGACTTCTTGGGATCCCCGCCCTTGGCTGGATGGCATAGCACCCGGGGATCAGCTAGAAATCGCAGGAGCCCCGCACTGTGCCCGTAGGGTCACTGCCGGGAGGAATGCGCTTTGATGAAGTACAATGAACTTATGAGCCAAATCCTAACCATCTCCTGCAAGCTCAAGGTGTCCCAGTCGCAAGCCGCTAAATTGGACGCGACGATGGATGCCTTTGTGCAGGC
>NZ_JANSIN010000058.1:0-15621 GCF_047462115.1 Synechococcus sp. R50.1
CGCGAACAGAGATAGGCAGGATGCGATCGCTTCTTTCCTGAACCATGTTCAGGAGAGTTCAGCGTGAATGTATCAGTGACACTCCATACCGTGCAGGGTAGAATGAGCTGATCATTAGCCAAGCAAGACACACCCGGCCATGACCAATGAGGAGATTGAGACGCGATTTGTCCAGTTGGCCGAAGCTGTGACCAAGGTGGCTGATACAGTTGCCAAGGTTACCGATGCTCAGCTTGCCTTGCAGACCCTTTCAGGGCGTCTCGCCGAAGTCGTCCTGGAGTTAAGGCAGGAAGTGCGAGAATTGCGGCAGGAGCTGAGAGAATTGAGGCAGCGGCAGGCTGAATCGGATCAACGCTTTGAGGTTCTCCTTCAGGAAATCCGCTTCTTAATCCGCCGTCAGGGAGAGGGGCAAGCGTGAGTTGGGAAATCGCCTGGTGGAAGCCCCTGAGATAGGTCAGGATCCTCTCCGTGGAAAGGGTGAAAACAGCGGAGGATCCCTTGCTGCCTAAGGTTTGCTCCCAAGCAGAATACTTTCATTATTTCAAACAGCAATGAAACGGCTTGCTGCGTCGATCCCTAACTCCCCTCTCCCAGAGGGAGAGAAGCCGGAGGTGAGGGAAGGCCGCCTTACAGGAGAGGAGTTGGGGGTAGATTTTGCCGAGCCTTTGTGGACACTTAAGAAGCCCAGAAGCCTTGCTGGATAGGACTGTCTGGGCTTGGGGAGATGTTGCTGAACCGTTTCGCAACGCATAGTCACTTATCTCACCGTCAAGGTGAAACAAACAACCGCTTGCTTCCTGCTAAGGCCTCCGGCCCGCTAGCGCAAGCAGTAGAAATAGATGGTAATAGAAGCCACGACTGCTATCGGCCCTCTGGGGATGGAGCTTAGCGGACTTGAACCGCTGACCCCTTCAATGCCATTGAAGTGCTCTACCAACTGAGCTAAAGCCCCAATCACTTGGCTTCGAGCCAGAATCCCGCTCAAGGATCCTACCCTCTACTCCAGCTTACACTGGCAACCTGCAGAAGATGCCTCAGCGGTAAAAAACGCTGGAACCTGATCGTAAATAAGTGGAGGATCCTTGTCAATAGCTTGGATGGCTCAACCGAGATGAGGAGTTTGCTTGGTTCTCAGCCTTTTGGTGTCAGACGTTGCGAGAAGCCCGCGGGGTGGTAGAACGGAGTCAGTGGCAATTGAGGGGCCTGTGACACAAGAAACTCAGCTTAACCGCATTTTGGCGGCTTCTTTGCTGGTCGCCTGCCTTATTGCGGCCATTGTCGGGGGCACGCGCCCTGCCCCAGAGCCTACCCGAGGCGGGGTTGGCCTAGAGGCTGCACGGGGGGCGGAGCGCATCGAGGTGGTCACCCTGGAAGGAACGATAGGCGGCCCAGGGGGTTCGACTTTGGTAGGCCTGCCCACTTCTCCTGTGGAACAGTTGCGGGAGGCAGCACGGGATCCCTCTGTCAAGGCTGTATTGCTGCGCATCAACAGTCCCGGCGGAGCTGTGGGATCCAGCCAGGAACTCTACCGTGCCGTAACTGCTCTGCACGAGGCGGACAAGCCGGTGATCGCTATCCTAGAAAACATTGCTGCCAGTGGGGGGTACTACGTGGCCAGCGCTGCCGACAAAATCTATGCCAACCCTGGCACCCTGACCGGCAGCATAGGGGTTATCATCAGCGGCCTCAGCTTTGGTAAGTTGCTGGAGAACTACGGCATAGAGCCGCAGACCTTCAAAACCGGCGAGTACAAAGACCTTCTCTCTCCTTTCCGCAGTGCCACTCCTCAAGAGCAGCGCCTTCTGCAAAACTTGGTGGAGGATACCCTCGAGCAGTTCATTCGCGATGTGGCCCAAGGACGCCAGCACTTGCCAGAAAAGGCAGATGAGGTGCTGGAAGCAGAGATGATCGCGCGGCGGCAGAGCTTGGATGAAGACCGGGTGCGACAATTGGCCGATGGACGCATCTTCACCGGGGCGCAAGCTGTGGAGGTGGGCTTGGTGGATGCTTTGGGGGGGTACACGGAGGCGGTGGAGGATCTGCGGCGCATGACCGGGGATCCCTCTTTGTCGCCGGCGGGTGAGGGAGAGGGCTTCCAACGAGTACTGCGACGCCTGTTAAGCCAAGGACTGTCCTCGCAAAGGCAAGCCGCTTGGCTGGGCCGGCTGTTGGAGAGCAACGAGGCTGTTGGGATCCCAGACGTGCCGTTGCTGTGGATGGCGCCGGAGTGGACTTTGCGCTAAACCTAAATCTAATCAGGACGGGTTTTGGGTGTGGGGGGTGAACGGTGAATCGAGAACCGGTCGCGCCGGCGGCGCAGGGCACTTTGAGAGCAGCTGCTCTGGGAGTGCAGGGCAATACTTGGAGAGAGGGATCCCAGAAGGCCAATTCCTTGGCGGAGCTGGATTGGGCCATCGACCTGGAGCTGTTGACCAGTCGGGCTTGGGTGGAAATTGACGCAGCCCAGCTGCGAGAAAACCTGCGGCTGTTGCAGAGGCGCCTAGGCTCAAACGTCGAGATCTGGGCGGTGGTGAAGGCCAATGCTTACGGGCATGGGGCGCAGTTGGTGGCTCCCGTGGCTGTTGCGGCTGGGGCCAAGGGGCTGTGTGTGGCCACCCTGGCCGAAGGGATCGAGTTGCGGCAAACGGGGCTGCAGGCTCCGATTCTGGTGTTGGGAGCTTTGAATACCTGGGCAGAACTACAGCAGGCCATGGCAGCCCGGTTGGAGGTCAGCCTCACCTGTGCAGAGCAAATCCCGCTGATGCGCCAGGTAGCCCGTTGGGCCGGGCGACCCATCCCGGTGCATGTCAACGTGGATACGGGTATGACCCGTTTGGGGATCCCCTGGAAGGAAGCTGCAGCCGTGTGGGGGCAGATTTGTCGGATCCCGGAGCTGGAAGGCTGTAGCTTGTTTTCCCATTTGGCGACGGCGGACGAGCCCCATTCTCCGGTCATGGAACAGCAGCACGCCCGCTTTGCCCAGGTGGTGGAACAGATCCGCCAAGCCGGGGATCCCTTGCCGGCGCTGCATCTGGACAACTCAGCCGCCGCTCTGGCCCATCTCCACTACTCCCGTGTGCGCCTGGGACTGGCCCTCTATGGCTTGTCGCCTGCCCCCCACTTGCAACTGCCGGGTCTGCAGCCGATTCTGCGACTCAAGGCGCGGCTGACCCACATCCAAACTGTGCCTGCTCAAACTGGCGTGAGCTATGGGCATCGCTACATCACCTCTCGCCCCAGTCGCATTGCCACTCTGGCCATCGGCTATGCGGATGGGATCCCACGGCGGCTTTCCGGCTGGCTGCGAGGATGGGTGCGCGGCGGCTTGATCCAACAGGTGGGCACAATCACGATGGATCAATGTATGTGGGATGTAACCGAGAGGCCGGATATCCAGGTGGGGGATGTGGTGGAGCTGCTGGGCCCCAATCTGGCAAATGCGGGTTTATCTGTGCAGGATTGGGCCGATCAGTTGGGTACTATTTCCTATGAGTTGCTGTGTGGACTTTCTGCCCGTCTGCCAAGAGTGTTGGTTAATTCTCTGGGTTTTGATGATGCCTGACACGACAGATTGGATTGCCTCAAGCACGGATAGGAGCGGGCCAGAGGCTGTTCGCGTCGGCAGCAGAGGGCTTGACTTGACGTGTCAACAGAGAGTAGAGCAGCATCGAAGGTAATCGAGGGCACTCCTGATCACTGAAAACAGTGACTTGGCGGCGGATTCGGTTCCCATTGGGAGGTAGCGATGGCGGAGCAACATAAGCCTCTGAAGAGCCTGGAAAATCAAATGGAACGGGCTGTTCTGGAGATGGTCAATGAAATCCTGCTGATGGAGAGTCAACAGCGCTACTGCTTCTGCGAGAAATTCTGTAACGATGCTGCCGCCCTGGCTTTGAACAACCTCCAGCCTCGATACGCCACCAGTTTTCACGGCTCTCTCCGAACTTTAGAAGCCATTCAAGCGGATCAGGAGTTGCAGAGGCTGATCCGGTTGGAGGTGGTGAAGGCCATGGACAAGGTGGCGGCCAATCCCCGTTGCCCGGAGCCTGAATGTCCTTTGCTGCTGCGCGACGCCGAGACGATAGAGTTAGAACTGGCCCCTAGCGACAATTGAAGGAATGGCTCTGATGGAGCTGCGCTCCGCTGGCGCGAACGTTTCCCCTTCGCCGGTGGCCTTTCTTGGCCCTGCTGGAACCTACACAGAGTTGGCAGCTTTGCTGGCCTGCCCTGAGCAGCCTCACCTGCACAGCCAGGGATCCCACCCCTTAGTGCCTTATCCAACGATCAGCGCCTGTCTAGAGGCGGTAGCTGCCGGCCAGCAACAATGGGCGGTGGTGCCGGTGGAAAACTCGGTGGAGGGGGGGGTCTCGATGACCTTAGACGCCCTCTGGCAACTGGAGGGGCTAGGGATCCGGCAGGCGCTGATCCTGCCCATTCGCCATGCCCTCATCGGACGTGCCTCGCGGTTGGAGCAAATTGAGCAGGTCTACTCCCACCCGCAAGCTTTGGCCCAATGTCAGGCTTGGCTGAGATCCCATCTGCCCCAGGCCACTTTGATCCCAACCCGCTCGACCACCGAAGAATTGGATCGCCTGCAGGAGCAGCCCAGCGCCGCCGTCATCGCCTCAGAACGAGCTGCCACCCTCTACCAACTGCCGGTCTTGGCCTGCCCGATCAACGATCACCCCGACAATTGCACTCGCTTTTGGGTTATTGGCCGTGCGCCGCTCTCGCGTTCCGGTCAACAGGGTGAAACCTCTGCCGATCCTGCTTCTCCGGGGGGATCCCATACTTCCTTAGCCTTCAGCCTCCCCCACAACGTGCCGGGAGCGCTGCTGAAACCTCTGCAAGTGTTTGCGGAGCGAGGCCTGAATATGTCTCGCATTGAGTCGCGCCCCACCAAAAAATCGGCAGGGACGTATGTCTTTTTTGTCGATCTGGAGAATCCTGTTGGCCAGCCCTATCTGGATGCCGAGGTGATTGCGGCGCTGGAATCAATTGCTGAAACCTTGAAGCTCTTCGGCAGCTACCCTGTGCATGACCTCTGCAAACAAGGTGCTCTATCCCAAACAGCAGGATCCCTGTCCCCTGAGGGGAAAGCGCGTCCAACGTAGACACGCCTTTCAAACCGTTGCATTATCTGGGTTCTAAGGCCCGAAAGTTGGGAGTGACATTAGTTTGAAGAGGGATCCCTGCTGGGGTGCTTGAGATCGGTCAAATCGTTGAGGCGGCGCAGGATCCCCCATCCCTGTAGGGCTTCCAGCAGGGCTTCCCGCACGACGGCTACCGTTTCTTGGTCGAGGGCCAACCGCAGATAATCCACCGCCAGCCGGGTTTGCTCGGGATCCAAGTGGGACATTAAGCTCTGCAAGCGGCGAACGCCCGCCAGCCGTCTGAAGGGATCGGGAGAGGCAACGTCGCTGAGATCGCGCTCCAATTGAGACCGTTGCCGCTCTTGTCGGCGGCTGAGCCACTCCCCAAACAGCAGCGACAACAAGGCTAGGGTGGCCAATCCCTGTAAAATGGCGCCGGTGGCCAGCCAACGCTGGTTGGATTCCGCCCAGATGGAGACAAGGGTGTAGGTGCCGAAGGTGGCGGCTGCTCCCGAACCAATTGCCAGCAAAAGCGAGCGATCCGCCTGACGAAACCAAGCTCGCCACTCCCGCCAGCGGCGGTTGAACTCAGGGCTGCGCATCCCCTGTAGCCCCAACATCACCAAGGTACCCACCCCCAAAGAAAGAGCCAGCCGCCCGTTCCAGAAGGCCAGCCCCGCCAATGCCAAGCCCGACAGGGCCAGAACCCGCCATTGCGGCCCTGCTAGGATCCACAGAGCAACTTGGGATCCCGTCTCCACTGCCCCACGCCCCACCCGCTGCAGATACTCTGACCAGGATCCCTGGCCGGAAGAAGGGCGACCCGATTGATGTTTCACCGATGGCAACTCCCAAAACTCGGCCCTATCTGGCCCTTTGCAAGGCGGCAAGATAGGTCAACGTTCTCTAAATTATGCTCTTATGCTTTGCCGGTGGAGTCGAGATAGGCTTTCCACCCTTGGGCTTGCAACTGATCGTTTTTCTCCTGCACCGCCTGTTTTAGGCTTTCCCGATAGGCGATCACTCGCCGGAGCAGGTCGGGATCTCCACTGGCCAGGATCTGCACCGCCAGCAGACCCGCATTGTAGCCGTTGCCAATGGCCACCGTGGCCACCGGGATCCCTTTGGGCATTTGCACAATCGAGTATAAGGAGTCGATCCCCTGCAGGGATGGGCTGAGCACCGGCACCCCGATCACCGGCAGAGGGGTGAGGGACGCCACCATCCCCGGCAAATGGGCTGCTCCCCCTGCCCCGGCAATAATGACGCGGATCCCTTGGGTATGGGCGCGGCGGGCAAACTCTACCATGGCCTCGGGGGTGCGGTGGGCGCTGAGGATCTGCATCTGGTAAGGGATCCCGAATGCTTCGCACACCTGGGCGGCGGGTGCAAGGGTGGGCAGATCGGAATCGCTGCCCATTACGATGGCAACGAGGGGGGAAGGTTCCATAGGCTGCTGGCCCGGCGTAGCCGATCCATCATCGCATAGCCCAACCCCGTCAAGATGGGCGGGGGTTCTGCCAACAGGAGTGTGGCATCTCCCTCATCCAGGCGGCGCAAGCTGGCAAAGAGGGCGCGGGCGGCTGCCTTGAGATCCGAACCCAAACACTCCAAACTGAACGTGATCCCCGGCCAATGGCAGGAGAGGGTGTTCAGCAGAGCCTGGGAATCCGCGGCAAAGCTGAGGATGCCTAGGTGAGAATGACCGGTCGCCAGATGCCGCACCTGTTGCCAATCGCCGGGCTGAAGCTGGGCAAAAGGGGTGGGCAAAAGCCAGAGGGGCTTACTGGGAGCGTAGTGGCTGCTCAGCCGTCCTGGCGCTTCCGGCGGGCCCGTTTTGCCGTCCTCAGAGGCCCGGATGGGCAGTTTCAGGTGAGCTTCTAGGGCTTCCAGCGAGATCCCTCCTGGGCGCAGCAGCGTCGGGATCCCCTCGGGGCTGAGCTTCAGCACGGTGGATTCTAGGCCCACGGCACACTCTCCCCCGTCCAAGATGTAAGGGATCCGCCCTCCCAACTCTGCATAGACGGCCTGGGCTGAGGTGGGGCTGATGCGGCCAAAGCGATTGGCACTGGGGGCAGCCAGAGGGGTTTGCACCGCCTGCAACAAAGCTTGAGCCACCGGGTGAGCAGGCACCCGCAGGGCAACAGTAGGCAACCCGCTGCTCACCAGATCCGGCACGGTGGGACACTTGGGCAGCACCAAAGTCAGGGGCCCCGGCCAGAAGGTGTCGATCAGGGATCCCAGCAGAGCACGGGCGGTGGGAGTAAAAGCCGACACATCCACCAGCCACCCCTGCAGCTGCTCTAGGGTCACCCCAGCCGGCAGATGCAGGATCAGGGGATCGAAGCGGGGGCGCTCCTTGGCGGCAAAAATGTTCGCCACTGCCTGCTCATCCAAGCCATGGCCCGCCAGGCCGTAAACCGTCTCCGTGGGGATGGCCACCAACTGGCCCCGCAGCAAGGCTGCCGCCGCTACGGCAATGTGCTCAGGAGTGGGTGAGAGAATTTCCGTCTGCATCCATGACTCGGATTTGGAGTAAGGGCTAGGGATCCCGTTCTTCAATCCATTTTTGCGCCTGGTAGAGGGCGATGTTGATCTGATCCCCAAACAGCAGCGCCAAGGAAGTGAGCCAAACCCAGAGCAGCAGCACAATAACTGCCCCCACCGCCCCGTAGACTTGGTTGAACTGCCCAAAGTGCTCCACGTAAATCCGCAGCCCCCAAGACACCCCAACCCACAGTAGGCTGGCCACGATGGCTCCCGGCCAAATCGGCATTTGGGGTCGGCGCAAGCTGGGGCCAAATCGATACAGCACCCAGCAGGAGAAGACGACCAACCCCAGCGAAATCGGCCAGGTGAGGATCCCCCACAAGTTCAACCCCAGCTCTCGCAAGGGATCCAACTGAGTCGGCCCGCCAACTTCCTGCGCTAAGAATCCCGCTTTCCTGTACAAGAAGCGCAAAAAGCTGGCACTGAACAAAAAGATCAAGCTGGCCAGTCCGGTCAACCCCAAGGTGGCGAGCATCCAAACCAGCGAGATCAGCTTGCGTCTCCAGAAGGGACGGCGCCTATCTTGAGGGATCTCATGGCTGAGATCCAAAGCTGTCATCACCGCCCCCATGGCTCCAGAAGCAGCCCACAGGGTGCCCAAGAAGCCGAGCGACAACAACCCCCGATTCTGCCCGAAGCGGAGCTCGCGCACATACCGATCCAAAAGCGCCAGAGCCTCATGGGGAGCAATTTGGCTCAACTGCTCCATCAAGCGCTCGAAGGCTTGCTCAGAGGAGCCGACAAACAGCCCAACCCCGGTCAGGAGCGTGAGGATGAAGGGGAACAGCGCCAACACCGAGCTATAGGCCATTTCAGAGGCCAGGCCAAACAGCCGGTAGCGCATCGCGTTTTCCCAGGCCAACCGCAGGGTTAGCCAGACCAACTCTCGCCGGGAAGTCCGTCCTGACGACGCGAACGGGATCCCCAGCGCCCACAGCCGCTCAACCAGTCGCTCCAGCAGCCTCATGGTTCAGCACTTCAGCCCACCGGGGTAGGTACTGGGAAAAATCCTGTTTTTTGACAAACCGAAAAGGCCCGGATAGGGATCCCCAGATCACTTGATCGGTCTCCGGATCCCGACCTTGATCCAAGCTGTGAAAGTAGTCGGCTCCGATCTCAAACTCGCTGTACAAATAGGTGGTTCTGCCTTTGCGTTCAACAACACAGCCTTTGCCGGGTAGGCTGCGGCCCCGATAGCAAGATCCCGTCCATTCTACCTGGGTGATACAGCCGGGCAAGAGTTCCAGCTCCGCTGCTGTCAGACCGGCCAATTTCCCCTTCGCGTAAGCGTTGCATAGCAACAACTCTCGACCGGCGCACCTGTAGGAGTCAGGAGCCGTCAAAGCATAGTTTTGAATCCGGATCCCATCTGGAGTATCGAAGAGGTGGATCACCCGCTGCCGGTAGGGCTGCTCAGGATAAATGTCGTACAGTTGCTCCACGTAAAACCCCACCCCCTGGAACACCGACCAAGGCAAGGGACATTGGTACACATGAATGTTGGCAAACCAGACGGGCTCTGCGAGCGCCTGCTGCAGGTTGTTGAAGTGCCCTGCCATCCAGGTGGCCAGTTGGGCCAGTTGGGGGGAAACAGACATAGGTTCAGATAGATTCAATAGAGATTGAGAAGATTCTGTTTGAGCACTCCTGATCCTGCAGACTTTGCCCAATTGTCGAGGACTCCGTCGCGATGGCGCGCTCCATGACCCACTTTACAAAATTACCCAAGCTGCTGTTCTCGGGCTCAGTGGGCCATCCAAAGCGGAGTAGCCGGCGTTTTTTGCAGGGGAGCGGTCGACACCCCAAGAAAGCTTGTATCCTAGAAGGTACAACGCACAGACAGCGGTGAGTTGGGCGGGTTTCCAGGTTTCCCAATGTTGATTTGGATCCCATGAGTGCGCTTCTCTCCCCGGCAACCGATTTGCTGGACGAGTTGCGGCAGCTTTTCCCCTTTGAGCTGGACGACTTTCAGATCCGAGCCATTCAGGTTCTGGCTGCTGGGGAATCGGTGGTGGTTTGTGCTCCCACGGGATCCGGCAAGACCCTGATTGGAGAATATGCGATCTATCGAGCCTTATCCCAGGGCAAGCGGGTTTTCTATACAACGCCCCTAAAGGCCCTCTCCAACCAAAAGTTCCGGGATTTTGGCCAGCAATTTGGCCCGGAACGGGTTGGCCTGCTCACCGGCGACATTTCCATCAACCGGGATGCACCGGTCTTGGTGATGACCACCGAGATCTTCCGCAACATGCTCTACGGCACACCGATATCCTTGGCAGTGCAAAGGTATGCCTACGGCGAACGCGATGACGGCACAGAATTCTCAGAGGGCGAGGTGGATCCCTTGCGGGATGTGCAGGCGGTGATCTTGGACGAATGCCATTACATGAACGACCAGCAGCGGGGCACCGTCTGGGAAGAAGCGATCATCTACTGCCCCCCCACGATCCAGCTCATTGCCCTTTCTGCCACCTTGGCCAACAGCGACCAGCTCACCGATTGGATGAACCAGGTGCATGGCCCCACCCATCTGATCGACTCCAACCATCGACCTGTACCGCTGCAATTTCACTTTGCCAATCACAAAGGGCTATTTCCGCTGCTGGAACAAACGGAGTCGGGGCAGTGGGTTCGCAACCGCCGCTTGAAAAGCAAACGGCCCAACTCCCACGAGCCCTCCTGGGCAGGAGTGCCGGACATAGCGCAGGTGTTGGAAAACTTGCGCCAGCGGGACATGCTGCCGGCCATCTATTTCATCTTCAGTCGCAAAGGCTGCGACATGGCCGTGGCCAGCGTAAGGGATCTGGACCTGATAGCCAGCGAGGAAGAGCGGCAGCAGTTGGCTGAGCAGATCGACCGCTTTTGTCGAGAAACGCCCGAAGCTGTCCGCCGAGATCAGTTGGATGCCCTTTACCGGGGCATTGCCGCTCACCATGCCGGTATGTTGCCTGCCTGGAAGGGGCTGGTGGAGCATCTGTTTCAGCAGGGATTGGTGAAGCTGGTCTTCGCCACCGAGACTTTGGCCGCCGGGATCAACATGCCTGCGCGAACCACGGTGATCTCTTCCCTTTCCAAGCGCACCGACACGGGCCACCGCCTCTTGACCGCTTCTGAGTTTATGCAAATGTCGGGCCGAGCCGGACGGCGGGGCAAGGACATCATCGGCCATGTGGTGACGGTGCAATCCCCGTTTGAGGGGGCCCAAGAAGCTGCGCGGCTGGCCACCTCTGGAGCGGATCCCTTGGTGAGCCAGTTTACCCCCACCTATGGCATGGTGCTGAACCTGCTGCAAAAGCACTCTTTGGAAGCAGCACGGGATCTGATCAACCGCAGCTTTGGACAATATTTGCTCTCGTTGCAAAAGTTGCCCGCACAACAGGAAATCCAACACACGCGGGCCGAGCTACAAGAGATCGATCGCATCCTGGCAAACGTTTCCGACGAAGACATTGCCCGCTATGAGAAAATGCAGGCGCAACGGCGGGAAGAACGGCGCATTTTGCGCTACTTGCTCAAACAACGGGAAGCCGAGCCGGATCCCACCTTGCGTCTGTTGGCTTTTCCCCACATCCAAGCCCAAGAGGAAAAAATTCGCACCCTAGAAGCTCAAATCCGAGAGAACCCCGCTCACCAAGTGGGGAAAAAGTTGCTGGGTTTGCGAGAAAAACGACAGCGCTTGCTCAAGCGCCTCGAGCACCTGGAGCGGCAGAGCGATTCCGTGCAGGAGTTGCGCTGGCAACAATTTATGGCCTTGGTGGGGGTGTTGCAGGATTTCGACTGTCTGCAAGAATATCAACCTACCGATAGCGGAGAGGTGGTGGCTGCGCTGCGGGGGGATAACGAGCTCTGGCTGGCGCTGGCTCTGCTCTCCGGTGAGTGCCAGGGCTGTGCTCCTCATCATTTGGCCGGAGTTGTGGCTGCCTTGGTCTCAGAGGCTCCCCGTTCAGGCATCTACAGCCGGTTGCGCACCTCAGGACTGGTGGAAGATGTGCTGCACGGGTTACGGGGTTTACGGCGGCAACTGTTCCGCAGCCAACGCCAACACCAGGTGTTTCATGTGCCGATTGGGTTTGAGCCCAGCTTGGCCGGGATCGTCGAACATTGGGCTCAAGGGATCCCTTGGGAAACCCTAGAAGCCAGCACCAACCTAGATGCCGGAGACTTGGTGCGCCTGATCCGCCGCACGCTGGATTTGCTTTCTCAGATCCCTTATGTTCCCCATCTGCCGGCGGAGTTACGGGAAAATGCCCGTCAAGCCCAAAAAATGCTGGATCGCTTCCCGGTGAGCGAGTTGATCTAGCGAGCTCAGACCGTTTGCTGTTCAGTGAGGTTGCAGCTCTATGATGCCCGCCGGTGAACCCACCCTCAGGGATGTGTTGAGTGTTATTGAAGAGATCCGGCAAGATGTGGAAGAGATCCGACAGGATGTGGAAGGACTCCGGCAGGATGTCTCCAGAACCAACGAGCGGCTAGAAGCCCTGGCAGCCGATCAAGCAAAGCGCTGGGCCGAGCAGGAAAGACGTTGGGCTGAGCAGGAGAGACGTTGGGCCGAGCAGGGGATAGAAAACCGGGTGATCCTAGAACGAATTGACACCTATCAAAAGGCTAGCGCCCAAGTGGTTAACCTGGCTTTTGCCTTGATTGGAGCTGCCACCGTAGCTCTTGTCGGCATCGTCCTACGGTTGGCCGTTAGTCTATAGTCAGCTGGTTCGGCAAAAACTTCGGCAGGCAGGATGGCCTTGCTTCTCTATTCGGCAACTGGTACGGCTTGTCCTTGAGTTTGGCATTCCGAATGGCCATCTCTGACAGGGCCATGTCCCACCCCGTCTGTTATATCCCCTATTGTGTTATATCCCCTATTGTGTCCCACTTTAGCCTGGATTACAGTGGGTTTCCCCGGTCTATCGTGGACACTAAAAAGCCCAGAAGCCTTGCTGGGTAAGAGCTTTCTGGACTTCAGTGGACGTCATCGGATTACGGAGAGAGTGGGATTCGAACCCACGGTGAGTTGCCCCACACAGCATTTCCAGTGCTGCGCCTTCGACCACTCGGCCATCTCTCCAGATTGAGAACAGGGGCGACTTTCCAGAGAGCTAAAAAGTCAGCTTTGTGATCCTAGCAGAGGATGGAAGCCATCAATGAGATCCTTTGGGCTCCCCAGGCCGAAACATTTGCAGCAACACTTGCCGGCGAGAGCACCGCCAGTAATCAACATGGGATCCGATCAACCCCGTCTCATTGATCTGCATCTCTGTCCAGCCGGGGATGCACAGGCGGGGACGCCAAGGCAAAGCCAAAGAACCGCTTAGGATCCACTCGGTGCGGATCTGGCTGCCGGTTTGTCGAATATCCTGCAGCTCGAGACGGATATCCTCTATCCAACGCCCTATCCCCTCGATCATGCGGCGATAGCGATCCAAGCCGCGAAACTCGTTGAGGGGATCCCGGAAGTAAACCTGCGGGTCGTAGATCGCATAGGTCTGATCCCGGGGAAAGCGAGCGTAATCTGCCCGCAAGATGGCCACCAGATCGGCGCTAGGCGGGGCTTGGGAAGGAAGGCTCATGTCTTGGCCACGACAGAAAGAGACACCGTTTCTCCGGGGGCAGGGCAACACAACCGGATAGATTGGGACGTGGCGGCATTCAAGGCTGCCAGCTTTTCTCGAAACTCCTGCAGGCTGCCCAAGGGGCGGATCTGGGCGGCAAACCAGCCGTGGTAGTCCACCTCTCCCATCGCGGTTGGGATCACCTGCTGGGGGCGTAGGGCTGCCACCACCTCCAGGGCCCGCTCTGGCCCCATGATCACCTCTCCCAAGAGGGGAAAGATCTGCCCCACCACCGGGATCAGCAGAGTATGAATGGGGCACAATTCCTGCTGCAATCGCAGCCGGATATCCGGTTGGGAAAGATGAGGCTCGTAGTAAAGCCGTGTCTGAGAGGGCACCTCTTCCAGCAGATAGCCCAGCTCATGGACAGGCCCTAGGGGCGCACCGGGAATGGCCGTGACGCGCAGATCCCCCCACTGAGCGGACTGCCAGGGATCCAGAGCCTGAACTGTTGCAAATCCCAGACTCTTCACGACTCTGGCTGCAGCCGGCGAGGCCAAAACGGGGATCCGCTTATCCAGGCGCTGCAGCGTTGGTGGGTGGCAGTGATCCGGCTGGGCTTGGCTGAGGAGGATCCCGTCGATTTTGGGCAAGGTCTCCGGCGTAAAAGGGAGCGGCTGGCGGTGCTCCAGGCGGATGAACCAGGGGATCCCCAGAAACACCAGGGGATCCACCAGCCACGGATCCAATAGGAAGGTTTGCTCCCGGGTGTGGATGAGCCAACTGTTGAGGTCGATGCGGGTCAGTTGCATGAGTTTGAAGTGAGGTTATTGGCCGGTAATGGAGAGATCGGCAACCCAAATGCGGGGACACAGCCCACCGGGTGTGACTTGCGGCTCGGGCTCGACGTAGAAAATCGACTTCAACAACTCCAGAAAGTCTCCGGCCACCGTGGCCGCTTCGATGCTGATGCGTTCTCCTTGGCGTACCCACCACCCCTGAAACGGCAGCGAGAAGGATCCCTGTAGGGGCTTAACGCCGGCATGAAGCGCTTGCAGCTCATCAATCCAAACTACATTTTCAGCCGTAGCCAAGTCATAGGTGCTCTCCGGCGGTGCCCCGGCAAATACATGGTAGTAGTGGGCGGCAACTGTGACCTTGGCGCCGATGTTGGCATGGCCAGTGGGCTTGGCTCCTAGGCGCTTAGCCGTACCGGCGCTGTGCAAAAAGTGGGTCAAGACCCCATTGGTGATGAGGGGGACACGGCGGGTGGGGGTGCCTTCTCCATCAAAGCTGATCGCTCCCACATTGGTCGGGTGTAGGGCATCGTCACACACCGATAGAAGAGGCGAGGCAATGGTCTTGCCCAGGGATTCTGGGGTGGACAGGCTTTGGTTGTCCAAAATGTTTTGAGCATTGAACACATTGGAGAAGGCGCTCAACAAACTCAAAAAGGCTTCTCCGGAAAAGACCACTGTGTATTTTCCAGAGGGGATCCGCTCGTACTCCAGATGGCTAATCAGTTTCTCAGCAGCTTCCTGCACACAACCCTGGATATCCAACTCATCCAGGCTGCGGGCCACTCGCATGGCTCCGGCACTGCGGGGTTTGCGGCCCTCTTGCTCTGCCTTGCTGTAGAGAAAAACCGAAGCGAGGGTATGCTCCTCTTGTCGTAGGGCTTGGTGGCTGTTGAGGTAGAAGCGGTTGATTTGCCGCTGCGCTAGGCCGTTGTAGGGCACCCCCTGAATGGCGGGATGGGATCCCAGCAGTGCCTTTTCGGCAGCCACCAACTGTTCCAACAAGTCGCCGGCCAAAGCCAACGGCCCTTTGTCGTTACAAGGCTGGGCAATGGGCAGAGTGGCTTCCGGGCTGAATTGAGGGGCATGTTCCCGCACGCCAAAATGGCTGGCTTCAAAGGCCGTTTGCAGGGCCAGTTCCAGCCCCGCCTCATCCACATCGGTGGTGGAAGTTACTCCCACCTGCCCTTGGTCGTTCCAGGCCCGCACCGTCACGCTGCAGCGGTGGGAAGCCTTGACCTGGCGAGGTTCCCCATGATCTACCTGCACGCTGGTTTCATCCACTTGAGCCCCGTAGAGATCAAACTGAGGGATCCCCAGCCGCCGGGCACAGCTTTGTGCCTGTTCTGCCAACACCTCGACTTGCACCATTGCCACTCCCCAAGTTCCTGTTGCCATCCAGCGCCTCTAGTAAACTACCCGCACTCATGCTGACGCAGAGCGCTCCGCACCGCTAAAGCGAAAGAGTGCAGGCTTTCGGTAGCCCTGTAGTTGGCAAGCCAACCACGGACCTCTAGGCTGGTTTACAGCAGCCCCAAGTTTGGCAATCATGTTGGCCCCATTCCAGTCCGCATCCCCTTCCCATCCACAGTGCCCACACTTAAACTGCTTCCCACTGCGATTTTGCTACGCAAC
>NZ_JANSIN010000059.1:0-15062 GCF_047462115.1 Synechococcus sp. R50.1
GTAGTAATCCGTACTGAACATATTATACATTATTTTCAGTATAGTTGAGCTTATTATTGACTAGAGTCATGCTCTCGACAGTAGGGCAAGACCTCTGCTTCAATCTGCCGCTCGAACAGGTTGTAGGGGGGCTGGGCGGTGTGCAGAGGAGCCACCTGGCGAAACCGATCCATCTGTTCGGGGGAAAAGTTGCTGACCCCAATGGCGCGGATCTTGCCTTCCTGCAGCAACTGCCCCAGAAACGCCGCCGTTTCTTCGATCGGTTCCAAGGGATCCGGCCAATGAATTTGGTAGAGATCGATCACATCTGTTTGCAAGCGGCGCAGAGAATCCTCCAGTTCTTGGGCCAAGCGAGGCAGGCTGGAGTTGCGCACCACTTTGTTGTTTGTCCACTCCAGTCCCGCTTTGGTGGCGAGAACCACCCGATCGCGGCAACCTGAGTCTTTGATCGCTTGCCCCAGCACTTCCTCCGAAACACCCAGTCCGTAGATGGGAGCGGTGTCGAAGGTGGTTATGCCCAAATCAATGGCTTTGCGAATCGTGGTGTAAGATTCCTGGCGGTCGGAAGGGCCCCACCAGCCGCCGCCCATCGCCCAAGTGCCCAGGCCCACCCGGCTCAACCTTAGCCCTGCATCTGCGAGGGTGACGAACTCCATGGCTGCTCCTGCTGAACCCCGATCCTCCCACTGTGGCCAGGGATCCTCTCCAAAAATCTAGCAGACATTGCTGACAGCAGCCGAGGTTGCGTGAACGACCCAAGCCTGTGACCGGGGTTGGAAGGAGAGGAGAGGCTTTTGACTCTGCTGTTGTAAGGAACTGAATCGATAGGATCCCATTCAAGAGCTGCAGCGTCTCTCAACCCAGAACTTTTGCGAGGAATGGCTCCATGAAGCCCACTTTTCTTGTCTCTACTGTCAGCTCCGTCGGTATGGCTCTCCTGTGGGGATCCCTTCTGGTTGGAAGGGCTGCCCAAGCGCAGGTGATCACCCCTCTTTTCCCCTCTGGAACTCCCATCCCCGTCGAACCCTTGCCCCCCAGCCCGGACATTCCCACCCTGCCCATTGTGCCGGATCCCCGGCCTGTGCCGGCAACCCCTGCTCCCCAGCGACCGCTGCCCAGGGGGAGTTTTGAGGAGATCAGCCGCTACTTCCGCGATCTCAACCGCGCCAAAAACCTGGCCCGCCAAGCTGCCGAGATCGCCAATGGGGGCCTGCAGCGCTATCGCGCCGAAGCTTCCATGCACGGGGCAGCCATTGACTCGCCGTTTGAAGAGTTTGAAGATGCTTGGATCTTCACCTTCCGGGGGGGAGAGCCCGGCTTTGTCCAGCCCAGCATTGAAACCCAGGTGCGGGTGGACAGGCGCACCTTTCAAACCACCATCCTCTACAACGGCCCCATCCGCTCTCTGCGCTAAGGGATCCCTGGCATAATCAAAAAAAGGCAAGGGATCCAAGCTATGACCAAGTTTGTCTTCGTCACGGGCGGAGTGGTCTCCAGCATCGGCAAAGGCATTGTAGCGGCTAGCTTGGGTCGCCTGCTCAAATCCCGCAACTACACGGTGTCGATTTTGAAGCTGGATCCCTATATCAATGTGGATCCCGGCACCATGAGTCCCTACCAGCATGGAGAAGTGTTCGTCACCGACGACGGCGCCGAGACCGACCTGGACTTGGGCCACTACGAGCGCTTCACTGACACCAACATGTCTAAGCTCAACAACGTTACCACCGGCTCCATCTACCAGGCCGTGATCCACAAAGAGCGGCGCGGCGATTACCAGGGCAGCACGGTGCAGGTGATCCCCCATGTTACCCAAGAGATTAAAGAGCGCATCCGGCGGGTGGCCCGCGAGACCAACCCCGACGTGGTGCTGGTGGAGGTGGGGGGCACGGTGGGGGATATCGAGTCTCTGCCCTTTTTGGAGGCCATTCGCCAATTTCGCAAGGACGTGGGCCGCGCCAATGTCGCCTATGTGCATGTCACCCTGGTGCCCCTGATCAAAGCGGCAGGGGAGATGAAAACCAAGCCCACCCAGCACTCGGTGAAGGAGCTGCGCTCTATTGGTATCCAGCCGGACGTGTTGGTGTGCCGCTGCGAACAGCCATTGCCCCGCGGGATCAAGGAGAAGATCTCCGAGTTTTGCGATGTGCCGGTGGAATGTGTGATTCAGGCTCAGGATGCCCCCAGCATCTACGATGTGCCTTTGGTGCTCGAGCAGGAGGGGTTGGCGCAGCGGGTTTTGGAGATTCTCAACTTGGATCCGCAGCAGCCAGATCTACGGGAGTGGGAGCTCCTGGTGCAGCGGCTGCACCACCCCCAAGAGCAGGTGGAGATTGCCATTGTCGGCAAATACGTGCGCCTTACAGATGCCTATCTTTCCGTGGCCGAGGCCCTGCGCCATGCTGGGCTAGCCCTCAATGCCGGTGTCACCCTGCGCTGGATCTCTTCTGAGGAAGTCGAGGAGCGGGGGCCGGAAGCCCTACTGGCTGGTGTGGATGGGGTAGTGGTGCCAGGGGGGTTTGGCAATCGCGGCATCGAGGGCAAGGTGGCTACCATCCGCTACGTGCGCGAGCAAGGCATTCCCTTCCTAGGGCTGTGTCTGGGCATGCAGTGCGCGGTGATCGACTGGGGATGTCACATTGCCCACCTGGAGCGGGCCAATAGCTATGAGTTTGATCCTGATACCCCCCACCCTGTCATCAGCCTGCTGCCGGAGCAGAAAGATGTGGAAGATCTGGGAGGAACCCTGCGGCTGGGCCTCTATCCCTGTCGCATCATGCCCAATACCCTAGCGGCCAAGCTCTACGGTGAGGCCATCATCTACGAGCGGCACCGCCATCGCTATGAGTTTAACAATGCCTACCGCAGCCTTTTTCTGGACTCTGGTTATATCATCAGCGGAGTCTCGCCGGATAACCGCTTGGTGGAGATTATCGAGCTGCCCAGCCACCCCTTTTTCATCGCCACCCAGTTCCATCCGGAGTTTCGCTCCCGCCCCAACCGCCCCCACCCCCTCTTTTTGGGATTGATCGAAGCTGCCCTGCGCAGCCGCCCTCGGCCTCACCCCCTGCAGTTGCAGAACATCGGCTAGTGGACAGATCCCTTGTCCAAAAGTGGGGGCACGCCTCTGGTCCTGGTTCTGCAGAGCTTTGCTGAACATAAACTGCTGCGGAATCCTGGGTTTCGCCTGTGGAGCAGCCGTGGCCTACTGCCTAAAACGAGGTCATCCAGTCCGCCAAAATTTCCTGTCGGCGTGGATGGCGCAGTTTGCGCATGGCTCGTGCTTGAATTTGTCGGACGCGCTCCCGAGAGAGGCCGAAGAGCTGACCAATTTCGGAGAGAGTGTGCAGGTGGCCATCTTTCAGCCCATAGCGGAGCTTGAGGATTTCTTGCTCTCGGGGGCTGAGCTGCTCCAGCATTTCTTCCAGTTGGGCAGACAGCAGGTGCAAGTCCATTTGCGATTCGGGAGTGAGGCTGTTGGCGTCCTCGATAAGCTGCATCAGCTCCCTATCCTCCTCTTTGCCAACTGGAGTATGTAGCGAAAGGGTTTGGCGACCGGCTTCCAAGAGGGTTAAGAGAGCGTCCAGCTTGTCGGGGGAAATCTCCAGAGCTTCGGCAATTTCCGCTTGGGTGGGGCGACGGTTTAGGGTCTCGGTCAGCTCCCGCCGGATCCGCTTCACCTGGTTGAGCTTTTCTACCATATGCACCGGGATCCGCACCAGGCGCCCCTGATTGGCAACGGCGCGGGTGATCCCTTGGCGAATCCACCAGTAGGCGTAGGTGGAAAACTTGTAGCCGCGTTCGTACTCAAATTTTTCTGCGGCTCGGATCAGGCCAATGGTGCCTTCTTGAATCAGATCCAGAAACGGCACACCGCGATTTAAGTACTTTTTGGCAATCGAGACCACCAGGCGCAGGTTGGCCCTAACCAATTCCCGTTTCGCCCGTTCCCCGGCGGCTCCCCCCTCTGCAATCAGCCGTCCCAATTTCACTTCCTGCTCGGCATTGAGGAGTGGGTAGCGAGCCATTTCCCGCAAAAATACGCCCACTGAGTCTTCCGAAAGCGAGGCTTGGGTCGCTCGGTTGCCGGGTTTGCTGAGCCGTACCTCAACCCGCTTCAGTGGAGGAGGAGAGTTCTGAACAGCTACATTCGTCCCATTTGGTTGAGATTTCATACAAACTCAAGCTCAAGTTCACAAGCGGGTGTTAAGAACTTTACTCAGTACAGGATGGAGGCGGCTAACCTTTCAGCAAACCCAACTTCCTTCAGGGATCCCTGCAGACACAGGGCAGAGATCTCGCCGGATTTCAAGAGGCTACTCGATTTCTCTAGGTTCAGACTTCAGCTTTTGCTAAGGTGGGGCGCAGACTAAACACTTCCGTGATGGTAACGGTCAGCATCCGGTAGGATTGTTAAACTGACTACAGAGTTGACCTTGTTTTGCAGTGCACCATGCCACGCCAACGGAAGAAATCGGATTTGCCCAGCAAGATTTGTCTCACCTGTCAGCGACCCTTCACCTGGCGCAAAAAGTGGGCCGACTGTTGGTCGGAGGTGAAATACTGTTCTGAGCGGTGTCGCAATCATCGCCCCAAGGGATCCCTGCCTGCTTCCCGGCAAGACGGTTGGGACGGATAATGTTGTCTCAGGATCAGGACATAAGGGTTTGGATCTGTCGGGGTTGGCGATGCGGTTTCTCAAGTGGCTGTTGCACAATCCCCACGAGACAGAAGAGGAGGATCCCTTTTTGCGGGCCATCACCCGCCTGGAAAGCCTGATCTCGAAGCTACTGTCAATTTTGATGATCGGGCTAATCACAGTAGCAGTGGTGGACTTGGCCCGGTTCTTGGTGGCAGATTTGTTGACCGAGCCAACTGGGTTTTTCTCCACCACTTTAATCGAGATCTTCGGCCTCTTTTTAAATATTCTGATTGCGCTGGAAATTCTGGAGAACATTACCGCCTACTTGCAAAAGCAGGTGGTGCAGGTGGAGCTGGTGATCGTCACCTCTTTGATTGCGGTGGCCCGCAAGATCATCATTTTCGATTTCGAGAAGCTGGGGGGGTTGGAGCTCATTGGCTTGGGGGCAGCGACGTTGGCCCTCTCGGTAAGTTATTGGCTGGTGCGGCGGGCCAAGTCTCCATCCAAGTCCGGGGAAGATTAAGCTCGGACAGAATCCTGGTACGATGGGGATGGAGCTTTCCTGCAAGAAACGTGCGTGCGCGATCTAAGTTGGCCAGCCTGGTGAAGTTAGCTGTGCTGATGGTGGTGCTTTGGGTGGGGTTGAGTGCTCTCCCTGTTTTGGCCCGCCCGCATTCTTCTCGCGATTTGCTCCTGGCACAACACTTGGGCAAACCCGTGAAAACCTACAACAATCCCCCCCCGATGGTGATCGACCCGGCCAAGTCCTACACGGCCACGATGGAGACCACCGCCGGCACAATGGTTCTGGAGCTGTTCCCGCAAGAAGCTCCCCTCGCCGTCAACAATTTCGTCTTTTTGGCCAACGACCACTTCTACGATGGTGTCATCTTTCACCGCGTGATTCGGGGCTTCATGATCCAAGGTGGGGATCCCACGGGCACGGGGCGGGGTGGGCCGGGGTACCGCTTTCCCGATGAGCCGGTGCAACGTCCCTACAGCCGCGGCACTTTGGCGATGGCCAATGCTGGCCCCAACACCAACGGCAGCCAGTTTTTTATCATGCACGCCGACTATCCGCTGCCTCCCAACTACACGATCTTCGGGCAATTGATCGAGGGAGAGGATGTGTTGGATAAAATTGCAACGGCTCCCACCGGCCCCCAGGATCGCCCGCTGAATCCAGTGGAGATCCAGTCCGTTCGTATCTCGGAATCCAATTAGGTTGGGCCACTCCGGTGGAACAGTTTGGTTGAATTAACTTGGCCTCTGGCCCCATTTTTGCAACTTGCCCTCAGGGGGACTCAGGTATGGAGTTCGCTAGGCCCCGGCGAATGTCCCCCCGCATTCTGGTTCTGGATTTTGATGGTGTGCTCTGCGATGGGCGGGCGGAGTATTTTGCCTCTTCCTGCCGCGTTTGTGCTCAGGTGTGGGGCTTGGCTCCTGCTCAGCTAGAGCCGCTGCGTCCTGCTTTTGACCGTCTGCGCCCGCTGATCGAGACCGGCTGGGAGATGCCTCTGTTGTTGTGGGGGCTACAGGAAGGGATCCGGGAGGAGGACTTGCGCCAAGACTGGCCGGGCTGGCGTCAGCAGTTGTTGCAGCAGTCAGGGATCCCTGCCCTCTCTCTAATCCAAGCGTTGGATCGGGTGCGGGATCGTTGGATTGAAGAGGATCTGCAGGGGTGGCTGGGGCTACACCGCTTTTATCCGGGGGTGGCGGCTTGGCTACGCCAGGTTCAGGCTGCAGGGGAGCCGCGCTTGGCCATCCTCAGCACCAAAGAGGGACGGTTCATCCAGCAGCTCTTGGGCCGAGCAGGGATCCAACTGCCACGCCACCGCATTCTGGGCAAGGAGGTGCGCGCCCCCAAGGCCACCACTTTACAGCGGCTACTGGCTGCCGCCCAACTGCCGGCTGAGGAGCTGTGGTTTGTGGAGGATCGCCTGCAAACGCTGCGCCAGGTGCAGAGGGTGCCGGAGCTGGAGCAGGTTCTCTTGTTTTTGGCCGACTGGGGCTACAACCTACCAGAGGAAAGGGAAGAGGCCGCTCGGGATCCCCGTCTCCATTTGCTCAGCCTGGAACAGCTTTGCCAGCCCTTTGACCGTTGGATTGCCCCTTCTCCCCCGCCGCGCTTTTCTATCAGTCCCGCCAGCTCGGAAGACTTGAGCCAGGCTCGGCCCACCCCTGGCCGGAAACGCCCGGAAGCCGGTTTGGCCTCTCTGGTGCTGACCTTGGTGGAGCTGTTGCGGCAGTTGATGGAGGCGCAGGTGGTGCGGCAAATGGAGGCCGAGCGCCTTTCTGCAGAGCAGATTGAGCGGGCCGGCAGCAGCCTACAAGCCTTGCGGGAGCAAATTCGACAAATCTGCAGCCTGTTGGAGATCGACCCAGCGGATTTGAACCTGGAGCTCGGAGATCTGGGCACCCTCCTGCCCCGCCAGGGGGACTACTACCCCGGACAACCCCACCGCGAGGGATCCCTGCTGGAACTGTTGGATCGGCTGATCCACACCGGCATCGTCGTCGATGGCGAGATCGACTTGGGGCTGGCGGACTTGGACCTGATCCACGCCCGCCTGAAGCTGGTGCTCACCTCCAGCGCCAAGCTCTACTGAGCCCGTGGATTGAGAGTGCTGATGGAGACGATTGGGAGAAGAGATGCCGGAAGCGGAAAGAGAGACCGGAAATCGCGGTATGCTGGCTGTGGATCCCCTTCATCTGTCTTCATGTCTTCCCCTATGGATGTCTTTGCCCCAACCGGAAACCTGTATGCCGGTGCCATTTGGCCAGAAGTGGTGGTTACCCTCACCCTCTTGCTCGTCTTGGTGGTGGATTTGGTCGGTGGTTCGGCGGCGCGCAAAAGTCTTCCGGCCCTCTCCATCTTTGGCTTGATCGGGGCCTTGGTGACCTTGGTGTTGCAATGGCAGCAGCCCCAGTTGGAGAGCTTCTTGGGCAGCTTTGCAGCGGATCCCGTCAGCATTCTCTTCCGTGGCCTGGTGGTGGGGACGGCGGTACTGGCCGTGATGATGGCGGAGCGCTACATCTCTCAGTCCGGAGCGCCCACAGGCGAGTTTTATGTGTTGCTGCTCACGGCCACCTTGGGGGGCATGTTCCTCTCCGGGGCGACGGACTTGATCCTAGTGTTTGTATCTTTAGAAACGCTGGGCATCGCCAGCTACCTGATGGCCGGCTATACCAAGCGGGATCCCCGTTCTTCGGAGGCAGCCCTGAAATATCTCTTGATCGGGGCCAGCAGCACGGCCATTTTCCTCTACGGCATGTCCCTACTCTATGGCCTTTCGGGCGGGCAAACGAAGCTGGAAGCCATCGCCTCATCCATGGGGGATGCCGGTTTGGCAGGGATCATCGCTTTGGTGCTCTGCATTGGTGGTATCGGGTTTAAGTTGGCGGCAGTGCCCTTTCACCAGTGGACTCCTGATGTCTACGAGGGATCCCCAACGCCGGTGGTGGCCTTTTTGTCGGTGGGATCCAAAGCGGCAGGCTTTGCCTTGGCGGTGCGCTTTCTGGCCACCGTGTTTCCGGCCATGACGGAAGAGTGGCGGGCGGTGCTCTCGGTGCTGGCCATTTTGACCATGGTGCTGGGGAACGTGGTGGCGATTGCCCAAACCCGCCTCAAACGGCTGCTGGCCTATTCTTCCATCGGTCAGGCGGGCTTTGTTTTGATCGGCTTGGTGGCGGGCACTGAGGCCGGCTATGCCAGCTTGATCTTCTACTTGATGGTCTATTTGGTCATGAACTTGGGGGCCTTTTTGTGCATCACCCTGTTCAGCCTGAAGACCGGCACCGACGAAATCAACGAGTACAGCGGCCTCTACCAGAAGGATCCCTTCCTCACCCTGTGCTTGAGCATTTGTCTGCTCTCGTTGGGTGGATTGCCCCCTCTGGCGGGCTTCTTCGGCAAGCTGTATCTGTTCTGGGCCGGTTGGCAGGCGGGGGCCTATACCTTGGTGTTGGTGGGGTTGGTCACCAGCGTCATCTCCATCTACTACTACGTGCGGGTGGTGAAAACCATCGTGGTGAAAGAGCCGCAGGAGATGTCGGTTTCGGTGCGGAATTACCCCGAGACCAACTGGCAGGCGGAAGGCATGCAGGCTCTGCGGGTGGGCCTGGTGTTCACTTTGGTGGCCACCATCTTTGCCGGGATCCTCTCCAATCCCCTCTTTACCCTCTCCATCCAGGCAGTGGAGCAAAGCCCGTTCTTGGGGTTCCCAGCCGCACAAGCCTTCCTTCCAGAGTCGGCAAGACTTCAGGTGGCAGTCGAGGGATCCCTGGGTGCGTCTGCTCAGACTGGCGAAGCATAGTTTTTGGGATTCTCTCTGCCTCGAAGTTTTGGAAAGCAGTGCTGGGCAGCGCGTGGGGCTAGCTCCTCAGGGCCGAGGGTCTGTCTCCCCAGAGGGATCCGGGATCCCTTCAAGGTCGGCCTATTAGCGCCCACCGATCACAGCGATGTAGTTGGTCACCCATTCGTAGTAGGGCACGCAATCCATACGTCCATCGCCACAATCGGCCACAGGAGTTTTCCAGAAGAAGATGCGCTCAAAATTGTCGATGCCATTGGTCTTGCATCCCTCTGGCCCCAGCAGCTCGCTGGCCTGACAAGCGGCGGGCACCACCGGCACCGAGCCAAACCAAGCCGCCAGATCCCCCTGCACCTTCGGGTTCAGAGAATGTTCCATCCACAGGTAGGCACAGTTGGGGTGTTTGACAGTGGCGCTGAGCATGGTTGTATCTGCCCAGCCGGTGGCTCCCTCTTCCGGTATCACACTGGCGACAGGTTGACCTTCGGATCGCAACAGATTGACCTGGAAGGGCCAAGAGCTGGAGGCCACTACCCCTTCGTTGACAAAGTCATCCACCTGCACCGCCGCATCGTGCCAGTAGCGTCCAACCAGTTGCCGCTGCTGTCGCAATAGAGCTAGAGCAGCATTGAACTGTTCGCGGGTCAGCTCGTAGGGATCCGTGATGCCCAATTCTGGGCGGTGGGCCTTCAGGTAGAGGGCGGCATCGGCAATGTAGATGGAGCCATCGTAGGCTTGGATGCGGCCCTTGTTGGATTTGCCGTCTGGCAGGATTTTTTCTTCAAACACCACATCCCAACTGGTGGGGGGTTCCGGGAAAACCTTTGTGTTGTACATCAACACGTTGGATCCCCATTGATAGGGCACGCCGTAATGCTTGCCATCCACGGTATGCCAGGGAGCATCCCGCAGGCGCGGGTCGATGGTCTCCCAACTGGGGATCAGGCGGGGGTTAATCTGCTGTACCCGTTCCCCTTTGATCAGGCGTAGGGTGGCATCGCCGGAGGCCGTCACCAGATCAAAGCCGCCCTCATTCATCAGGGCTACCATCTCATCGGAGGTTGCCGCCACCTTAACGCTGACTTGGCAGCCGGTTTCTTTCTCAAACTCGGTCACCCAGTCATAGGCGGGATCCGTTTCTCCCCGTTCGATATAGCCTGCCCAGGCCACAATCGAGACCGCCCCCTCTGGGCGGCCCAAGCGATACAGGGGCCCGCGAGCAGCATGGGCGGAATGGGAGGTCAGCAGCAGCGTGAGCAAGGCCAAGCCCAATGAGAGCAGAAGAGTTAGCCAGAGGCGAAACAGAATAGACCCCAGCTTCTTGGCCTGTAGGGGAATGAAGGGGTTCAGGTTGGCCATCACAGGCTTCTCCCAGGCAACAACTGCGCTGGCATCAAGGGTAGATCATTCCTCGAAGAGATCCCGCTACATTGAAAACAATCTCGACAACTCTCTATTCGACTCCACAGTTCTGGATCCCCCTCAATGGTTTCACTGTTGCCCAAGGATGGGATTCCGTCTCGCTCAAGCGACCAGCAGGGCGGGGTCAAAGCAATGGCACCGCAGGGAATCAAATGCCCTCTAGGCTGACGTTGAGAAAGCGGGCGATCTCGGCTGCTTGGTTTTCGATCTCCATCAGGGGGGGAGGCTGGCCCACTCCGGTGAGGGGGATGTCACCACGTCCTTTCACCCGCAAGTAAATGGCTCGGCGGGGGTTAAGCCCCTCTCTCAGCTCCACCCGCAGGCTCTGCACCTCGGCAAAGTCATACTCCAGGCGGACTTCACGGTTTTTGCCCGGAAAGCCTCGCCGTACCAGAGTTATCTTCTGCGTGCGCCGGTCGAACTCGTTGTAGCCGCCCCCCAGGTTCCAATACAAACTCAACCATTGGTACAGTCCCGCCAGGGATCCCAGCACCCCGTAAAAGAGCATGGCAATGCCTTGGGGAATAAACACCAGGCTGGCGGGATCGGAAAAGGGGAGCAAATTGCGGTGGAGATAGCTGGAAAGGCCAGCCAAGGCAAAACCCAGCCCTCCTCCCGTCAGCGCCACCGCCCAAAAGTACACGCTGGGCCGCCGCGACCCAATCACGGTGTAGCGCAGCAAATCGTCAGAACGGATTTCAGGAACAATGGCGGACACAGTTGGGATCCCTGCGGGTTTTCCAAGGTTGGCTTCTCTCATTTTATTAGGTGGCAAGGGCTCTCCCCGGCAGAGGGGCGCTCAGGGGACTGTCAAGAGCCAATGCTGCCCAGGGAATGGCGACGGAAGTGCTCTGCGCTGCACAGCCCTCACTGCTAGCCGCTTTCTCGAAAGGAAAAGGAGCTGGGGAGCGATGGAACGAGCCGTTGGGTTGCCCCTTGCAATGACTGTAGCAGGGATCCCTGCTGGGGTTCTGAGGCGTTCTATCTGCTGACAGAGCCCAACAGCATACGCCAATGGGATCCTCGCTCACTTCAGGGTTAGGGCTTACCCGGCGTGACGATCCTACCCTCTCCTGGGGCGACTTCCGGGGGGTTGGGTCGGGTCTGCCCAGGGGGCTCATCAGCAGCATCCGAGGGAGAGGCAGGGGTGGGATCCGGCTCGGGAGAAGCCGTCTGCTCCGGTTCTGCGGCAGGGGGAGAAGGCTGAGGCTCAGGGGTTGGGTCTGGCAGGGCTGGCGGCTGGGGTAGGGCGTCTTGGGCCGTTCGTTCCCCAAAAGCCGACAGGGCGATGGCGGCTTCCCCGCGGCTAACCGGCTCGAAGGGGTTGAAGGTGCGGATGGGGCCAAAGGTGCGCAGCACGGTGGAGGCATTCTCTAGGCTGCGATCGGCTACCAGAGCAGGAATGGCTTCAGGAGGAATTTGCGCCGCATCGGTGAACCCCCAGCGCTCCTCCAGCTCCGCTCGGGATCCCTTGATCTGGCCGGGAGGTAAGTCCAGGGGCACCTTCATGCGGATTAACTCCGCCCGGGACAGCAGGCTGTTGGGGCGAAACTCTCGATTGGCATCTCCGGCAATTATGCCGGCAGCTCCCAGGGCTTGAATGTAGCGAAAGTTGGGATCCTCTTCCGGCACATCCAAAAAGAGGGGGCGTTCCGAGGGGGATCCCAGGCGGATTTGCCGGCTGGGCTCATCGGCGTGGATGGCGTTGTTGGCCAACACCAGCCAACGGGCAAATTCTCCGCGACGAACGCTGCGCTGCGGCTGAAATTCGCTGCTGGAGATATCGGCAAAAACTCCCAGCCGATCCAGGTATCCCACCGAACGAGCCACCAGAGATCCGGGCTCCAAGTCTGTAAAGCGGCTGCTGTCCTGGCTGGGCAGAGGTGAAGAGGGGGCGGGAGCAGTGGGGATCGAGATAGAGGGTGGGATGGATCCCGGCGAAGGTTGAGGCGAGGGAGGTGCCAGCGGCTCAGATTGGGCTGTGGGCGGGCCCACTGGGCGTACAGCGCGCTCCAGCCGTTCTCCCCACTCGGTTCCCTGACAGGCCGACAACAGCCAGAGCAGCGGAATAAGGCTGCCGAGCTTGAGCCAGGGGCCAGGCCGCATAGGTTTAGACTGATGATGCACCGCTCTACCTTTCTCTATTGGGCCCATTTGCGGCTGAACTCCTCCAGCACGTCCAGCAGGTTAAGCAGGCTTTGCATCGGCAGGAGATCGGCCAGAGGCAATTCTTTGCGCCCACCCCCCACTTTCACCGGGATCCCTTGCAAGATCTCCGTGACGGCGTCCTCATCCACCTTGCCTGCCATCACCTGGGGTGCCAGTCGCTCCGCCAAAAGAGTATGCAGATGGGCGTCGCGCAGGTAAAGATGCCAGCGGGCTACATCGATGTAAACTTCCTTGCCAATGGCAGCGGCCAATTGCTCAATTTCTGGGTTGCTGGGCACTTTGGCCATCCCTCAGCTCCGTTGGTGGTTGCGTCTGCCCCTCCCTCAGATCATAACCCGAACCCAAGGACTCCTCAGGGAGGGCTGGCAGCAGAGCGGTCGGGTAGAGGTAGGGCGAAGTTCTCTTGCAGCTGCCGCAGCATCAACAGGTGTTCCAGAGCTAGGCGATCCCGTTCTGTCCGCAACTGGCTCAGTTGGGCCTGAATTTGGCGGATATCGGCCTCGTCGGAGTCCCAGGTTTGCAAAAGGCGGTAGAGGCGCTCTTGTTGGTTGGCAATTTGCCGGTTTAGGCGGGCTAGACGGCGGCTGAACTCCACATCCATTTCCTCTGCCAGCTCGGGATCCGGCAGCAGGGCCAAGCGATCCCAATGGATGCCCAGGTCGGCCAAGCTTGGCGGGGGCGGATCCAACTCCTTGAGAAGGGGGAAGTCCGGAAAGGGCGATAGCTCCGTCTTGGGAGGGGCCCATTGGTTTTGATCGGGGGCAGGGGTGAGACGGGATCCGGGTGAAGGCAGGTTTGTGGGCTGGGGGGCAGGCTCCTGTCCACTGGGAGAGGAGTGCAACTGCTTCGGACTCCGTCCCGCCGGCGCGGACGGCGTTGCCAGATGGCTACTGCTGGGATCTGCCTGGGCCGACAGGGATCCCAGACTGCATAGCCAAAGGCAGACTCCTAGCCCACAAGCCCAGCGAACTGCTTTTTCCACCCTGCGCTCCTCAGTCTTTCTCAAGCCTGCTCAGGTCATTCCCAGCCCACCTCGGCCCTGGTCGCGTTGGCGGGGCGAGATCCACGGTTGGGGATTGTCTCAAACAAAATCGAGTAGGCATCTTGTTTTTGCCCCGCCTCGAAAAGATAGCGTTGGGCAACACGAGCAGAGGCAGGCACGATGGCCACGCGCACCGGCGGATCTTCCAGCGATACCAAAGGCTGGGGATGAGACCAACGCCATCCCACCCAGCCCGCCCCTGCCAAGGCCACTACAGCCGCTGCCACCCGTCCCCAAGGGGTGCCCTTACGTTGCCGCCAGCCCAGGTCGAGCATTGGCCGCCGATCCAGCTCAGCGAACACACGGCTGATCAACAGCTCCGTCTGGGTGGAGTTCAAGGTTGGGGCCTTGAGGTTGGCCAAACCGGCCTGTAAAGCTGCCAGTTGGCTGTACAGTTGCCGCGCTTGGGGATCGCTGGCCAGCCAATCTTCCACCTGCCGCGCTTCCTGGGACGACAATTCCCCGTCCAGGTAGGCGCTCAACTGTTCAAAGCGCTCATCCACCACCGGCAGCTCTTGCTGGGGATCCCTGGGGTCGGGGTTGGGGTTGCCGCGAACCATGGTCATTCACCATTAAGGTAGGGTTTTAGGGTGGATTGTAGGCGGGCGCGGGCGCGCGCAATGCGAGACTTAACAGTGCCCAAAGACACCCCTGTGATCTCGGCAATTTCCTCATAAGCCATTCCCTGAATTTCCCGCAGCAGGATTGTCTGGCGAAAGGCCTGCGGCAGGTCGCGGACGGCTTGGTGCAATCGCTCGTAGAACTCGCAGGTGGCGAGGTGCTCATGGGGGCTGGGGCTCTCGCTGGGCAGCTCCCACTCCATCTCGCTATCCCGCATCTGAATCGGCGCATCCAGAGAAAGGGGCTGCTGCTGCCGTTTGCGCTTGCGCAGCTCGTCGTAAAACAGGTTGGTGGCAATCCGCCCCAGCCAACTGCGAAATTTCGCCGGCTCCTGTAGGCGTTTCAGGTGGCGGTAGGCCCGGATCCAAACTTCCTGGGCCAAGTCATGCCGGTCCTGCCAGTCCGGGGCAAGATGATAGAGCACCTTGTCCACATGGGCCTGATGGCGACGCATCAACTCGGCAAAAGCCTCCCGATGGGGCTGGGATCCCTGCTGACAGATCAGCACCAGATCCACATCAGCGAGCTTTTCGGGCCGCACAGGCACGTTCTTCACCAAGACCGACCAGCGCTGGCCACTGATGTCGCTGAGGGCAGCATCCATAGGCATCCATAGGTTGTAACAACAGCAACAGCGGAGGGATCCCCTCCCAGACAGAACCTCTGTTGCCCAGACGAAATGGCAGAGTTTGGGTTCCCCCCACCCTCAACCGCAGGGTAGCTCTAGAGGCTCTGAGGGCCATACCGGCAAGACTCCACAGCAAGACCACCTCCTCACTAGGTTGTGTTGATCTTTCATTTGAGCCAAAAGAGAGCACTGACGAGATAGAGAAAACTCAAGAAGTTCCTGGCC
>NZ_JANSIN010000060.1:0-14709 GCF_047462115.1 Synechococcus sp. R50.1
CGCGAACAGAGATAGGCAGGATGCGATCGCTTCTTTCCTGAACCATGTTCAGGAGAGTTCAGCGTGAATGTATCAGCATCTACAAACGGCTCATCAATCTTTTGCCAAGACGGAGACGTTAATCCCGACACAGGGATCCAATACGAGCTTGGCAGGTGGCGATTTCTTCAGGGGTGAGGTTGTCCCAATTGACGTCGCGGCGCAGCACCAAGCCATTGTGCCCAGTGATGAAACGGGGCAGCTCTGCTTGGTCGATCACGCTCAGATCCCGCATGTGATAGGTAGTGTAATAGGTAACATCTGGGCTCTCGAAATCCACGTCGATAAGGGTGAGGGTCTTGCGGGGGGGCAGAGGGCTGCCCAAGAGGGGACGAGGGCCAGAGCCGAGAATGCCGCAGTGAAGCAGTTGCAGTTGCCCTTTGTGGCCAGGGTAGTAGCCGTGGTCGTGGCCGCTGATGTAGGTGTGGACGCGGTACTTCTCCAGCAGAGCCCGTTTGGCATCCGCCTCCAGCAGCACTTCTCCCGGATCGTCGCGCCCGACAGTGATGGCGTAGAGGGGCAGATGGCCGATGACAATGCGCAACTTGGCCTTCTGAGCCCGTTCGCTGGCCAGAGCCGCTTCCGCCCAGGCCATTTGTTCGGGCGGGATGTAATTGCAGGTGGCATCCCAGACTAGGTAAAACACATCGTCTTTTTCAAAGGTGTAGTAGAAGGGAAAGTCCCCCCGATCCACAAAGTTCAAACCTGGGTCGTGGGCCGGATCGTTCCAAAACTCGCGGGCCAGATCCCGTTCTTTTTGAAAGAGAAAGCCGCCCCGCGTGGTGCGGGCACAGGAAGCATCGTGATTGCCCAAGGTAAAGCCGTAGGGAAGTTTGGCCGCACGGATTGGGCCAGCCACATGCCGGTCGAAGGCTGCCCACATGGCGCGAATGCGCTCCTCCGACAGGCGGGGATCCTGACCGGCCACCATATCTCCTCCTCCCAAAACAATATCCGGCTGAAGATAGGGGATGAGGCCGATGCCCCGATCCACCTCTGGGTCGTATTCCACCGAGCCGTAGATGCCGTTCATGTCACTGATGACCAAGAGGCGCAGATCTCGGCGGGGGGGGATGTAGAGGCCATGGGGGGCATCTGGATGGGGGACGACGGTGGGGGTGGGCTGGGGGGTAGGAGAGGGGAGAGCGGCTCTAGGGGATCCCATCCCTGGGGCTAGATGAGAGGGCTGCTGCCGACTGGCCCAATAGGCTCCTGCCAATCCACTGCTGCTGGCCAACCCCAACAAACCCAGAATTACCTTGCGCCGCTGCATGATCTTTGCCCCCAACACTCCAGCGGTATTGTAGAAAATCAAAAGGCTGATGTTGGGCTCTTCCATCTGCGCACGGCCTGGACTCGGCTCGAAGATGGCTATGCGCGGCAGCTCTTGTAGAGTTCGGGGTGTTTTTTGAACAACTGTTGACGCACAAATGCTACCTTGGTAGAGATGAGCAACTACCTATCTCAAACTCGGTATGACTTGAGGTTTTCCATGCCTCGCCCCTTGGATTCTTTGGAAGCTGCTTTGGAACGGTGCCGGGAGTGCAATCTGCGTTTGAGCCGACAGCGCCGTTATATCCTGGAGCTGCTGTGGCAGTGTGGCGAGCACCTCTCCGCCCGCGAGATTTACGATCGCCTAAATCAGCAGGGCAAACCGATTGGCCACACGTCCGTTTATCAAAACCTGGAAGCTTTGGCCAGCCACAACATTGTCGAGTGCTTGGATCGTGCCGATGGGCGCCGCTACGGCAACCGCACCCATCCCCACAGCCACGTGAACTGTCTGGATAGCAACCGCATCTTGGATGTGGACGTGGAGCTGCCGCCTGAACTGCTGGCCCAAGTGGAGCAACAAACGGGCACCCGCATCCAAAGTTACCGCATTGAGTTTTTTGGGGTGGAAAAGCCTGCGCAGTCCCAGCCGTAACCTTGGCAAAGGGATCCCTGCTGTCCTGGGAAAAAATTGGGCAAAGGTCAGTAAGCCCGGTTTTGGCCTTTGGTGATTTGGGACTGGATTTGCTCGAGAGAACTGGCAGGGGCCAGGCATTTGTTGCCCCAGCACACCAGCCCTAAAGCTCCTTCCGGCAGAGGTTCGGCTTCGGTGGGGAGAGCAAAGACGGTGGTGGGCCAAGATCGTTGCTGAAAGGCGGGAATGGAATCGGCCTCCAGGGTGACTTTCACCCAATTGCTATACCAATCCAGTCCGGCAAAAAGGCTGGGGCAGGTGCGCGGCTGGGTGCTCATGATGTGGGCAAAGGTTTTCAAGGCCTGCTCTGCCCGCTCCAGGTAGTCCAGATCTCCAGTGAGGGCGGCAAGGCGCACCAGGTTGGCAATGGCCACCCCATTGGCTGCAGGGGTAGCGTTGTCCTGGAACTCCTTCTCTCGCACCAACAGCTCAGGGGCACTCTGGGCATCGCTGACAAAGTATCCCCCCCTGGCCGGATCCCACAGTTGCGCATCCATCTCCTGCTGGAGCTGGAGGGCAGCCTGCAACCAGTCTTGAGGGGTGGGATCCCCCACCAGAGGCAGGCAGGCTTGCTGCAAGTCCAACAGGGCCTTGATCAGCAGGGCGTAATCTTCCGATTTGGCGGGCACCTGAGCTGTGCCATCGTAGTTCAGGCGCAACAGGGATCCGGTCTCAGGGTGGCGCTGCTGGCTGAGGATGAATTGGGCAGCCCGCAGAGCGAATTGCAGATAGTCTGCGTTGCCGAACACTTGATAGGCCCGCGCCAGGCCGGAGATCATCAAGGCGTTCCAAGAGACGATCATCTTGGTGTCGGTGACAGGTGGGATTCGCCCTGGCCAGGATTGCAGACGGGCCGATTGGGCATCCACTGCCGGAGGGAAGGGAACTCGTCGATCCGCAGAGCCATAGCGTGCCTGAAACAGATGGGTGGTCAAGGCGGCTTCAACTTCTGGCGGCAACGTCCCCCCCTGTTTGCGCTGCAAGACGATGCAGCCGGGCCGATCAGGGAAATTGCCCCCCGGAGACAGGTCAAACGCCTGCTGCAAGGCGCGGAAGGTTTCTTCCCCCAAGAGCTCCTGCAGCTCTTGCCAGCGCCAGACGTAGAACTCTCCCTCCTCTGGCTCTCGATCTTCTGCCCGGGCAAAGCTGTCGGCATCTTGAGCGGCGTAGAAATACCCGGCAGGGGCGGTCATCTCTCGCGCCACCCACTCCACCGTCAGCCGCACCGCCCGCTCGATGGCCGGATCTTGGATACCGTGCGCCCACAGATCGGAGAGAAACTCTAGGATCTGCCCGTTGTCGTAGAGCATCTTTTCAAAGTGGGGCACCGTCCAGGTGGGATCCACGGTGTAGCGGTGAAATCCGCCGGCCACATGGTCGAAGATCCCTCCCAGCACCAAGGCCATGCCTCGCTCTTTGGCCCGTTCCAGAGCGCTCTGCGAGCCGGGGATCCCTTCCGGTGGGTCGAAGCGGGCTGAGCGCAACACCAACTGGGCGTAGGGCATCATGGGAAATTGCTGCACCGCCCCGGCATTGGAGAGCAAAGGCTGGATCTTGGGGATCCCAGAGCGCAGCAGGTCGGCGGGAATGTGGTCTTCCGGCACTAAGTCGCTGAGGGTGGTCAGAGCCGTCAAAATCTGGCCTTTCATCTCCTCTATTTTTTCCTTTTCCTGCCGGTAAAACTGCAGGATGCGCTGCAGCAAGGCCAGAAACCCCGGGCGGCCAAAGCGGGGCTCTACGGGAAAATAGGTGCCAGCATAAAAGGGCACCAGGTCATCGGGCGTGAGGAAAACATTGAGGGGCCACCCCCCCTGCCCGCTCATGAGCTGCAACGCCTGCATGTAGATGCTGTCGAGATCCGGCCGCTCCTCGCGATCCACCTTGATGGGCAAAAAATGGGCATTCAAAAAGGCGGCAATTTCAGGGTTGGAGAAGGCCTCGCCCTCCATGACCGTACACCAGTGGCAACTGGAATAGCCGATGGATAGGAAAATCGGCCTATCCTCGGCCCGGGCTTTCTCCAGAGCTTCTGGGATCCAAGGCCACCAATCCACCGGGTTCTCGGCGTGCTTGCGCAAGTAAAGGCTGGAACTTGTGGCGAGGCGATTGGCCATAGGTACACCCTCTCACCTTTTTTTGCTTTTCAGGCTAGCGCGTTCTCCTGCCGAGGCCGAACCAACCCACTGTTGTTCAAGATACACTCACCCAGGATCCCTGTCGGTCAAGCCTGCTCCTGCTCGGCAGCCGGGACTAAAAACTCCAGAGGGCGCCCGTGTAAAACCAAGGTGGTGCTGGGATTTTCCACAAAGCCGATTCGCTCGTAAAAGCCACGCTGATGGGTTGTGAACAGGTAGATGCGCTCCACCGACTGCAGGTGGGGATGGCTGATCAGGGTTTCCACCAACTTGCGGCCAATGCCCTGACGTCGGTAATCGTGATCAACCACGATATCCCAGAGGACGGCTCGGTAAACCCCATCGGAAGTGGCGCGGCCAAAGCCAATCAGGCGCTCCCCATCCCAGGCGCTGACCACCGGATGGCTGTGGGCAACGGCCCGCTCCATCTCCTGCCGCTGGCGATTCTGCGCCCAAAAGGCATTGCGGTTCAACAGCAGGAGAAGTTGATCCAGATCCAGCTCGCCCCGCTCCAGAGAGAAGCGAATGTTGCGGTTGTCCACCGGCTGACGAGAGAGGGCGATGACAGGCTCAGGAGAGGGATCGGGCATGAAGAAAACCTTTGCAGCAGTGAGGGTTGGCAAGGGGAAGTTCAACAAAACGCTTGGGCCTGACAAACTGAGGCTAGCTGGCCGAGGCATTGTCGGCGGCTGGCCCCGCCTGCTCTAGGGCATAGGCCTTGAAGCGCTCCAGGTCCGCCTGGATGGTGCTCTCCACCACTTTGCCCACAAACAGGCCATCCAAGATTTTGCCGAGGATCCCCGGGAGCTTGTAGGCCACCGACAGCTTCACAATGGTACTGCCTTTGCGGTCGTAAAAGCGCAGCGCGCCCCGATTGGGCAGCCCCTCCACCGAACTCCAGCCGATGTGTTGGTGTTTCACCACCGTGTGGGTGCGGGAGATCCAACTGAAGGTGAGGCCGCGGGTATCCAGTGTCCACCGGGACAGCTCCTGATCCAGCAATTCCACCGAGCGGATCCACTTCATCCAACGGGGCATGAGGGTGAGGTTGGCCCACAAATCCCATACCTGCTCAATGGGAACAGGCACCTCCACCTGACAGGTATGCTCTAGCCAATCTGACTCTGACATAGGGCCTCCCACGCAACACCCAGCAGAAACACAAACCATCCAGGGGCTTGGCCACAACGCCTCGGGACGGGATCCCTGCCTTTACAAAATTTTATATCGACCTAAGATAGCATTATCGGCCTGATGAAAGTTTGGGGCTCTGCGCTTTTTGGCAGCCCGATTTCTTTTGCCGGCAAGTTGCGGCTGCCCCCCATGAGGGCAACGCAGAAGGCAGGTATCATGATTGCCATCTGCAAGCTCCACTTGCAAGGGTTCGATGCATCCACTCGGTTGACTCGACGGGACGACCTCACCATGGTTTCACAATGGAAACAGCATCTTAAGAACTACTTCGTGGCAGGGTTGCTGGTGGTGATCCCTCTGGCAACTACCATTTGGCTGACGGTGGAGGTGGCCACCTGGAGCATTGGCTTTCTGACCAGCATTCCGAAGCAGTTCAATCCCATCCAGGGTTTGCACCCGATCTTGATCAACCTCATCGATCTGGCGGTGGGCCTGTTGACGCCGATTGTGCTCATCCTGCTGATCGGCTTTATGGCCCGCAACATTGTCGGCCAGTGGCTGCTCAATCTCAGCGAACAGTTGCTCCATGCGATTCCGGTGGCGGGGCTGGTGTACAAGACCTTGAAGCAATTGGTCAGTGTTTTGTTTGCCCCCAACAATCAGCGCTTTCGGCGGGTGGTGCTGGTGGAATATCCCCGACCAGGAGCTTGGGCGCTGGCCTTTGTGACGGGCACCATTCAAACTCCCATTCGGCCCGATGGGCCGCAGCGCTCCCTTGGCCTGTTTGTGCCCACCACCCCCAATCCAACGACGGGCTGGTACGCCATTGTGCCGGAAGACCAGGTGGTGGAAGTGTTCATGCCGGTGGAAGATGCTTTTAAGATGCTCATTTCCGGCGGCATTGTCACCCCCGAGAGCTTTGAAGCGGGGCTGCAGCGGCGAGAAGGAGCTTTGGCCGTGACCATGCCCAGTTTGCGGGAGCTGGTGGAGCAGGAGCGGGTGGCAGGATCCCCCAGGGCTGACTCGGTGGGCTCTGAGGTAGGTTTTGAGACTGAAGGGATCCCTTAATCCTGCTTTCCTGTCCCTGCAGAAGGGCCGGGCTGCCAGAGCTGGTATTCTTTGGCCTGTTCCAAGCGCACATAAAAAGGCCGCATTTGCCGATCCAATGCCTCCACTTGCTCGGAGGGAAAGGCCTTCCAGTCAGCACGGCTGGCCCAGCGGAGGATGAGGTGGACAAGTTCGGGATCCTCTTGATCCAGCCAAACTTCTTTGCCCAGAAAACCCGGATGCCGGCGCAGGGCGGATCCCCAAACCCGCTCGTCTTGCTGAAGAAAGGCTGCTTGCCCACCGGGAGGAACCCGGAAGCAGAGATGTTCGATGGCGATAGGGCCGGGCGGGCTGGGGCAGGTCGACATAGGAGCAGAGGCGGCAAAGTTAAAGATGGGCCCTCTCAAGACTCCAGGGGGGAAGCAGTCAATCGTTGCAGGGTGGGAATGAAGTCGGGGTAGGAGATGCGGGCACAGTCGGCTCCCCTGAGGAGGGTGGATCCCTGCGCTCCTAGAGCTGCCACCATCAGGCTCATGGCGATGCGGTGATCCTCGTGGCTGTCGACCTCGGCCCCGTGAAGAGGGATCCCTCCCTTGATTTCCAGGCCATCAGGATATTCAGTGACCTGGGCTCCCATGCGGCTCAGCTCTTGGGCTATGGCAGCCAGACGGTCGCTTTCTTTGACCCGCAGCTCTGCGGCATCGCGAATCACGGTGATCCCCTCGGCAAAGGCCGCCGCCACCGCCAAAACCGGGATCTCGTCGATCAGGGTGGGGATGAGATCGCCGGCGATGGTGCAGCCGCGCAAGCGGGCCGAACGCACCCGCAGATCTCCCAGGGGCTCGCCGGCCATTTCCCGGCAGTTTTCAATTTGAATATCGGCCCCCATCTCCTGCAACACCTGCAGCGCACCGGTACGGGTGGGGTTGAGGCCCACATCCCTTAGCAGCAATTCGCTCTCGGGCACAATGGAGGCGGCCACCAGCCAAAAGGCTGCCGAGCTGATATCCCCCGGCACCTGAACTTTTTGGCCCACCAGGCGGGATCCGCCCACCACGGCCACGGTTTTCGCCTCTGGATCCACGTGAATGTCGGCTCCGAAGGCCCGCAACATCCGTTCCGAGTGATCCCGAGAGAGAGCCGGCTCGGTGACTTGGGTGGTGCCTTCTGCCA
Organism: Synechococcus sp. R50.1; assembly: GCF_047462115.1. NCBI lineage: Bacteria > Bacillati > Cyanobacteriota > Cyanophyceae > Synechococcales > Synechococcaceae > Synechococcus > Synechococcus sp. R50.1. Next base: position 7,495 of record NZ_JANSIN010000060.1, read on the forward strand.
GCAGGCCCGCCAGCAAGAGGCAGGATTTCACCTGCGCCGAAGCCACCGGGGAGCGATGGTGAATGCCCTTGAGGGATCCCCCTTGTACGGCCAAAGGTGCCAACGTCCCACCGGCCCGTCCCCAAATGCTGGCCCCCATCTGCCGCAGCGGTTCTACCACCCGCCCCATGGGCCGCGAGCGCAGGGAGCGATCGCCGGTGACGGCAAAAAAGCGCCCGGCCTGGCCAGCCAGGATCCCCAGCATCAGGCGCAAGGTGGTGCCGGAGTTACCTGCATCCAACACGTCTGCCGGTTCTTGCAGCCGGCCCAGGCCAACCCCCCGAATGCGAACACACTCGCTGTTAAGCTCCGAAATATCTGCCCCCAGCGCCCGAAAGCAGGCTGCCGTACTGCGGGGATCCTCTCCCAGCAACAGCCCTTGGATGGTGGTTTCTCCTTCGGCCAGGGATCCCAGCATCAGGGCGCGGTGGGAAATGGACTTGTCGCCGGGGATGCTCACTTGGCCGCGCAGGCCCTTGGCCGGCGAGAGGGTCAAGATATCAGTAGCAGAAGAGTGAGTCAACACAGCAACCCTGACGGCAGACTTGGCAAAAGCGGCAGCAGTCTCATCATACTCAGAGCGGGACTCGCGCCCCAGAGATTTTGCCAGGGATCCCAAGACAGCCTGTCTTTTGACGGCCACCCCTCTTTTCTCAGAGGATCACCTTAACAACATGGATTCCTCGGTCGGGGCCTGGCCTCGGCCTTTTTTTTGCAGATACTGAACTTTGTAGCAGCAGAAATAGAACCCCCGCAGACCGTGCTTGGCAAGGTGTATCAACACGATTCCGTTTTGACCGAGGAGGTGATGGCCTACCTGCAACCCCAGGGGGGCGGCACTTTTCTGGATGTGACGTTGGGAGGGGGTGGGCACAGCTTGGCGCTGCTGCGGGGGGGAGCTGCCCGAGTGGTGGGGTTGGATCGGGATCCGGCGGCTCTACAGGCGGCGCAAGCGCGTTTTGCAGCAGAAGGGATCCCCGGCAGCCGCATCCAACTGTGGCACCTCAATTTTGCCGATTTCGATCTGCAGCAGCACGGCTTTCGGGATGAGCAGGGGCAGGGGATCCCCTTCGATGGCATCGTGGCCGACTTGGGGGTGAGTTCGCCGCAACTGGACTGCCCTGAGCGGGGATTTAGCTTTCGCGGAGAGGGGCCGCTGGATATGCGCATGGATCCCAGTACAGCTCAGGAGACTGCCGCCGATTGGGTTAATCATCGCCCGGTCGAAGAGTTGATCGAGATTTTCACCCGTTACGGCGAAGAGCGATTTGCCCGCCGCATTGCCCATCACATCGAGCAGGCTCGTCCCCTCGCCACAACTACCCAGTTGGCCCAGGTGGTTTGGCAGGCGGTACCTCCGGCAGCTCGGCGAGGCCGCATTCACCCGGCCACTCGGGTCTTTCAGGCGTTGCGCATTGCCGTGAACCGAGAACTGGAGGCTTTAGAAACCTTGCTGGCCCAAGCCCCCACTTGGTTGAAACCCGGCGGCAGGTTGGCCGTAATCAGCTTCCATAGCCTTGAAGATCGCCTGGTGAAATGGGCCTTTCGCAGGGATCCCCGTTGGCAGGTGCTCACCCCCAAGCCCTTGTCCCCTTCCGAACTGGAACGGCAACGCAATCCACGGGCCCGCTCTGCCAAACTGCGAGTGGCTGCCCGCAGCAGTCAGATGTAGGTTTAGGTTGGTTCTCCCGCTCTCAAGAGATCGGCTACCGTGAAGCGGACAGCTAGCCCGCCGAGACCGGGAATCGGGAGAAGGGGGTTGCTGTTGGGGGGCGCGGGGAACTAGGGTGAAGCGGAACCGGCAGTCCTGCACCGTCGGATCCCTTGGTGTGTGTGAGGTTAAGCCCTATGGTTAGCCAGCCTTTGAACGCAGGTCTTGATCGTCCCAAGAGCCCTCGTCGCCACAGACGGTCTTCTGCTCTGAGCCGACCCCTCTCCGGTACAGTTCAAGCCAGCCGCACCCAGCCTTTGGATTTGAAGTTGAAATCAGCCCATCCTCGCAGCCAACATTCGGCTTGGGCAGAACACCTAGCTTGGTGGAAGCAGATCTCCACAGGGATGGCTATCCTCTCTGGGGTTTCAGTGTTAAGCCTTTACAGTTGGACTGTGCATACCCAAAGCCGGTGGAGCCAGCGTTACCAGGTGTGGCAGCAGATGCAACGCAACGAACGACAGTTTCTGCTGACTCAAGAATCCATTGCCAATTCTCTGCGGGAAATTGCCGACCGCTCCGAAATGGTGCCGCTGGTACCGGATCGGATGATCGAGGTGCCGATTGCCTCTCCCAGCCAAGTTAAACCGGATCCAGCCCACCAGGCAACGGCTTTGCCGGAAAGAGCGCTCCGCGCCGCTCACGCGACCGAAAAAGCTCCTCTTTTCTATCCGGTTGGGTACTAATTCATACGGATCCCGCCCATGACGGCTAGGCCAGCGTCCCCATCTTGCTTTCCCAAAAGCTGTGGGTCTTGTGAAGTCTCAGCGTATCTCTGTTCTCTAAAAGGCTAAGGGATCCCTGGGCCTCGCGATTTGGAGTAGCAGCGGGCTATCCTTCAACTGCTTACAAAGCAGTGAAGAAATCTGGCCTAAATGGGATGTGGCCCATCCGAAGCCCTGGGATTGCCGTTGGGATCCCGTTCACCCCTGGGGATGACATCCCCCCTGGCAGGATGGGAACTTTAGAGCAGGGGATGTATGATGCCTAGCACGGCTTTTTCGGAGCAATCGCAGAGAAAGCTGTACCGACAGGTTGTCCTGGGGATCAGCCAGGGCATGTAAAGGGGAAAGTCCGGTGCAAGTCCGGCGCTGTGCCGCAACTGTGATGGGCTTGGGCTAGACCTATGCCCTCAGTCAGGATGCCCGCCTGCGGTTCTGGCTCGTCTTTCTTCCGCGTCGCACGGAATCAGGAGCTTCAAGAAAGAAAATGAATCCCATTCTAGGTCTCAGCCTGGCGCTGGGGGGTCTTGTTTTGGGGATCCCAGCGTGGGCGCAGCCGGCGGCCTCTTCACCTTCAGCTCAAGAGGTGTTGGAAACCGGCGTTAGCGCCGAGATTTTAAATCAACCCGTCACCACACCTTTTCGCCGTCCTGGTTTGCTGCGGGATTCTTCCCGCCCGGTTTACGTCATTACCCGCCAGCAAATTCGAGAGCAAGGGGCAAGAACGGTTCAGGAGGCCCTGCGCTACCTGCCCGGGATCCTCAGCGACGGCACGGCAGGAACCCAGTTGGGAGCCCTTAGCTCCCAGTTTATGCGGGGAGGACGAACGGCCCAGGTGTTGGTGCTCTTGGATGGCCGCCCCATTAACGACCTGGGCTTTTTTGGCGGGTTCGATCTGTCTCAGATCACTACAGATGTGGTCGAGCGTATTGAGATCTCTCCAGGTGGGGGCTCCACCTTATACGGCTCCGATGCCGTTGGCGGGGTCATCAACATCGTGACGCTGGATCCAAAGCCGAGATCCGAGACTGTGCTGGAAGCGGCTATCGGCAGCTACGGCCTCAATGAGCAAGGGATCCAGAACCGCGGCCAGGTGCAGGATCTGGGCTGGGTGGTCAGCTATCGCCGTCTGCAGAGCAACAACGACTTTCCCTTTGAAATTAGGCGTTTGGGCAAAGCCGGCAGGCGGGAGAACTCGGCAGTGGAGTACCACAACCTACAAGCCAAGCTCACCTGGCAATTGGCAGAAGGCCAAGTCCTAACCGGAAATGCCCTTTATCTCAACAAAGCGTTTCAGGTGCCTGGCAGCACCGAGTTTCCCTCCCCCGATGCAGTGCAAAACACCAACGACCTGCTGTTAGATCTCAGTTGGCTGTGGGATCAAGAGAGGGGATCCCTGCAAGCTAGGGTATTTTTTGACGACCTCAACTATCGCTTCAGCGCCCCACAAAGCCAGGGATCCCGGGATGAGATCCTGCGAACGGGGTGGGGATCCCAACTGCAATACACCTGGAAGGCTGCTGAAAACCTGGAGCTTACTCTAGGAGCAGACTACCGATCCATTTCAGCTCGCAACACCACCTTCTCCTTTGCCAGGGGATCCACCAATGTCAACTACGACAATACCGTGAACCAAGGGGCCCTCTTTGCCCGCCTGGATTACAGGCCACAGCCCAACTTTTATCTCAACTTAGGCGTTCGCCAAGATTCGAGCAATCTGGTCAACGGTTCGGCCACCTCTCCTGCCGCAGGGATCCGCTGGGTTTTGGCAGAAGGCACCACCCTGAGGGCCAATTATGCCGGCAGCTTTCGCACCCCCTTGATCTCAAACTTATTCTTTCGTTTGCGGGGCTTTTTTGAGGTAGATGGGAACCCCAATTTGCGACCGGAGCGGGGAGAGAGTTTTGACATTGGCCTGGATCAGGCTCTGGGAGATTTTGGCCTGCTGCGCTTGACCTTTGCCCATAACCGCATCCGCGATGGCATCACCTTTGTCAGCACTGGCCCGCGCAGGGGAACCTACGAAAACATTGAGCTCGTGGAATACACGGGCTTGGAAGCAGCCCTGGATTTGCGATTGGGGGAAAACTGGACTCTTTTTGCCAACTACACCCTGAACGATCCCATCATCCGCTCGGCGCTGGATCCCAAAGCGGTTGGCAAACAGCTAGCCTTCGTGGGAGCAGACAGCTTCAACCTGGGCCTGAGCTACCGCGATGCAGAGGATCGGTATGCCTCAGTTTTCCTGCATCACATTGGCACTTTCTTTACCAACAACGCCAATACCCAATCTCTGCCCGGCTACACCAACCTGGCTCTGCGGGGAGGGATCCCAGTAGCAGAAAATCTCGATCTAGAAGTGGGGGTTGATAACCTGCTGGATGAGCAATATGAGGTTTTCCCCGGCTACCCAGGAGTGGGTCGCACCGTTCGGCTTAATTTAAGGGGCCAATTTTAGAGCGACTTGAGGCTGACTTTTAGCTGTCTAACTCACTGCTGAATCCTTGGCCAAGACATTGAGATCGTCTTTGCCTCTTCTCACACCCTTTGCTTGGACAGAAACCTATGACTATATCAAGGAGCACCATGTCTCGATCAACTTCCCAGTTGCCCATCCAAGCTGGCAGCGCTGCTCAGCAACCCAGCGGTCATTATCTCTGGGTTTGCATCACCTGCGGATCTCGGTGGGTTAACGGCCAAAAAGAAGGGACTAGCAAGGGAGAAATGCTGCTGTCTGCCCTGCAATCCCAAACCCTCCACCCCCAACTAACTCTAAAACCAGTTGCCTGTATGAGCGCCTGCAGCCATGCTTGCGTTGTTGCGTTGGCAGCACCTCAAAAGATGACCTATGTTTTTGGAGATCTGGATCCAAAAGATGTGGAGCTGATTCTGCAGACAGCAGAGCTCTACCTAACCAAGTTGGATGGGATCCTACCCTGGGCCGAGCGCCCTCTCAAAAAAGGGGTGATTGCTCGTATTCCACCACTGCACTGAGGAGCTTTCTCATGGCCACTTTTACCCCCTGGATAACCCCCCTCCATCAAGCTTGGCAGGAAGTTTCTTTAACGGGTTGGACAACCCTTTATGAAGGGATCCCTGCCCACATCGACTGCTTGGGGCCGTTGCTCTACGAGCTGTTTCAAGAGCACTGGGCCGAGATCCAGGTGGGCCATGTGGCGGAAGGCGGGGTGCTGGAGCTGGCTTTCAAGAAACCTCCAGCTTTGTGCGTGCTCTACGATGGCTATCTAACCGTTGCCACCGAAACTTGGCACCTGCATTTGTGCCTGGAGGAGCACCAAGGCGGCCCCCATCGTAAGACCCCACCCGAGCTGCGCCGCAAAAGATTGGTTAGCCGTGCTGCTCTCTACCGGCGCCTCAATCCCCAAGGTCAGCCCCGCATGTGGGGAATCCAATTCTGGAATGGAGCAGAAGAGCCTTTGCTGCAGATTTTTCTGCCCAGCCCCTTTTTGGGGCCAGAGGAAGACTACCTGCCGGAAGGCAAAGCAGATTACCAAAAGCTTTCTCTTTACGAGCGCATCCGCGCCATCTATGTGCAGGGGAAAGAGCGGATCCCCTATGAGGATAACCCTCTTAAACGTCCCTACCTTGCCGTCTGTCGTTCCAGCCGTTGTTATCCTTCCCGCAACTACCAACCAGTTGTGGAAGCTCTGGAATCGGCTCTTCGAGAAGCCAACCTGGACGTACAGGTTATCACCTCAGGCTGCTTGGAAGTTTGCCAACAGGGGCCCGTGGTTTTTTACTCTGGGGATCGCACCTGGTACAAGCGGGTTACTCCCCAAGTAGCTCGACAAATTGTTTTTGAGCATTTGCTTAATAGCTGTCCTCTGAAAGACCACCTTTTTCCAGGAGATTAAAGCATGATTGGCCTGCAATCGAGTGCTCAACCTATCCCCAGCTCTCGCCGCTTAATCCCAGCCCCACTTTGGATACAAGCTGCTCAAGATTTGGCCCGAGGCTGGTTCTGGCCCAGCTTGTTTACCACCGTCGGCTGTCTCAGCAATATTGCTTATACATGTACCCTTCCTTTTGTAACTGTTGGTATTGTTGCGGGCACAACTTTAACCCGCCAAAGGGCAATCATTAGTGCTTTGATGATTTGGCTGGCCAACCAAATCTTTGGCTACACCTGGCACAACTATCCCCGCACTCCCGATTCGTTTGCCTGGGGGTTGGTGCTGGGGATCGGCACGGTGGGGATTGCTCTTGCTGGCGGTTACCGACCTCTGTTTTCTCAGTCCAAGCCGCTTCGGCCAAGGCAACTGCTGCTGAACTATCTCTGGATCCCGGCCATGCTCATCTTGGGGTTTCTGGCTTTTGAAGGGCTGATTTTGGCCGCCGGCCTGGTTTTGGGGGGAACGGAGGGCCTGACCCTGCCCATTCTGGGCAAAATCTGGCTGCACAACTGGCTGTGGACAGGACTTTGGATTGGGATCCACGCGCTGCTGGTGTGGGACAGAGGACGTCGCCGGGTGTGGCTTGGAGAGGAGAAACTGCGGTGAGCTGCTCCCGTACAAGCTCTTCCCATCCCGTCAGCGGTGCGGAGCACTTTTGCAGTGATCTGGAACATCCCCAAGAGGGATCCAGGCCAAAATAGGGGCGACCTGTGTGGGAGGGGATCCCTTTGCAACTCAGTCGCGTTAACAGTGAGCATGACTCTAGTCAATGATACGCTGGACTATACTGAAAATAATGTACAGTATGTTCAGTATGGCTGCTTGGTAT
>NZ_JANSIN010000061.1:0-14411 GCF_047462115.1 Synechococcus sp. R50.1
CTGTGGATGGGAAGGGGATGCGGATTTGAATGGTGCGAATGTGATTGCGCTCTTGGGGGCTGTCGTAAACCAGCCTAGAGGTCCGGGCTTGTTTTGTTCTCTGGTAGAGCAGAACAGGCTCAGGGCTACTGAAAGCCCGCTCCGTACCGCTTAGCGGTCGGAGCCGGGTAGTTTACTCCTACCTAGGTTGTCGACTGGATGGGCTGAATGTGGGATCCCCACCAGCCTTCTCTATTCTTCCCTCTGGTTGGCATAGTAGGATGAGCACCTAAACTTAACCTTGCGTTCACAGACTGCTGGCTTTAGCGGTCAAGTTATCTCTCTGCTCTGAACCTCCCTCATGCCGCCCATCACCAAGATCCTGATTGCCAACCGGGGTGAGATCGCCCTGCGCATCATCCGTACCTGTCAGGAAATGGGGATCCGAACTGTGGCCGTTTACTCCACTGCGGATCAGAACTCCCTGCACGTCCAACTGGCGGACGAGGCTGTTTGCGTAGGAGATGCCCCGGTGGCCAAAAGCTACCTCAACATTCCCAACATCATCTCGGCAGCCCTCACCCGCGGGGCCACTGCCATTCATCCGGGCTATGGGTTCTTGGCGGAGAATGCCAAATTTGCCGAGATGTGTGCCGACCACAACTTGATCTTCATCGGCCCCTCGCCAGAGGCGATGCGCAAGATGGGCGACAAGGCCACGGCCCGCGAGACCATGCAAGCGGTGGGGGTGCCGACGGTGCCGGGCAGCCGCGGGTTGATCACCTCTGAGGAGGAGGCAGTGAAGCTGGCGGAGAAAATCGGCTACCCCGTGATCATCAAAGCCACCGCCGGTGGCGGGGGGCGGGGTATGCGGGTGGCGCGGGATGCCCAGGAGCTGCTGAAGATGCTGCGCACCGCTCAGGGGGAAGCCCAAGCAGCCTTTGGCAACGGCGGGGTTTACTTGGAGAAGTTCATCGAGCGCCCCCGTCATGTGGAGTTTCAGATCTTGGCGGATAGCCAGGGCAATGTGGTGCATCTGTACGAGCGGGATTGCTCCATTCAACGGCGGCATCAAAAGCTGTTGGAAGAGGCCCCCAGCCCGGCTTTGACTGCAAGCTTGCGCGCCCGCATGGGAGCAGCGGCGGTGAAAGCGGCCAAGGTGGTGAATTATGTGGGGGTGGGCACGGTGGAGTTTTTGCTGGATAAAAACGGCCAGTTTTACTTCATCGAGATGAATACCCGCATCCAGGTGGAGCATCCGGTTACTGAGATGGTGACCGGGCTGGATCTGATTGCCGAGCAGATTCGCATTGCCCAAGGTCAACCCCTCACCTTTCGCCAGAAGGATGTGGAGTTGCGGGGCCATGCTATCGAATGCCGCATCAACGCCGAGGATCCCAAGCAGCAGTTTCGGCCTTGCGCTGGCACGATCAGTGCCTATTTGCCCCCTGGGGGGCCGGGGGTGCGCATGGATTCCCACATCTACACCGACTACACCATTCCCCCCTACTACGATTCGCTGCTGGGCAAGCTGATCGTCTGGGGGCCTAACCGGGCAGCAGCCATCCGCCGCATGCAGCGGGCTTTGGGGGAATGCGCCATCACTGGGGTGCCCACCACGATCCCTTTCCACCAGCAGATCCTGCGCCATGAAGCTTTTTTGAGGGGCGAAGTGTACACGGATTTCATCACCCAACACCTGCTGCCCGGCCAGTAGCCATCGACTCTCAGGTCGGGATCCCTCTCTGGACAGCAGCTGGCCACAAGTTGAGGATAAAGTTAAGGGCTAGCAGAGGGATGGAGGTAGCAGGATGAGGGAGCCTCGATCGGGCTGGGCTCAGGAGACCCATCCCCAGAGTCAGCCGACTGGCCCTGTTCCCAGCCTCAGCCATCTGGCGGCGCAATTTTTGCAGGAGCGGGAGCGGGATCTGGCCCCGGCTAGCCGCCGCACCTACCGCATCGCTCTGGAGCAGTTTGCCAAAACTTGCCCCGTGCCGCTGCCCCAGGTGCAGCCTGCCCACGTCCAGTCCTTTTTGAACAGCTTGAAGGGCCGTCCGTTTCGCAACCGCTCCGGCCAGCGGATCCACCCGCCCGCCTCTCCGGCCACCTACAACCTGAAGCGGTTGGCCTTGCAGCAATTTTTTGAATGGGCCAGCCAACGGGGCTACCTTCAGGATCCCCTGCCCACTCAAGCCATTCGACCTGCCCGCCTACCCGCTCGTTTGCCTCGCGATCTGGATCGGTTGTTGTTGCAGCGGGTGTTGCAGCGGGCCCAGAACCATTCTCTGCGCTACGCGGCTTTGATTCGCCTGATGCTGGAGTGCGGGCTGCGGGCCCAGGAGCTGTTGGACTTAACCGTTCAAGATTTTCAAATCAGCCCCGAGGGATCCCTGTTGGAAGTGCGCTGTGGCAAGGGGAGTAAACCTCGCGCTGTGGCAGTAGGGGATCCCCTCTCCGAGCTGTTGCAACAGTATCTGAGCCGAGAACGGGGCCCGTGCGCGCCGACGGATCCCTTGTTTGTTTCCCAATCTCGCTGCTTGGCCTACCGGGGGCGCCCCCTCACCTACGATGGCCTGCGGCATATTGTGCTCAAGCTAACCGAGCCTGAGCCGGGACATCAAACCCCCCACCAGTTTCGCCACAGTTTTGCCACCTTGTTGCTGGATCGCGGCGTTGCCCCCGAACACATTCAGCACTTGCTGGGCCACACAACTGCCGCCATGACGATGCGCTACACCCAGCGGGCCAACTTGAGAGCAGCCATCGCCCGTTCCCGCGAGATCTTGGATCAGGGCTTGGTTTAGGGATCCCTGGCTGTACTATGGCCTCTGTCGTTTCCAGTGAGACAGACGCGGATTGCTCGCAGAAAGAGGGATCCCCAAAAAGAGATCAAGGATCCTCAAGGACGGACAAACCTGACTAAGGTGGTTGGAATGACCTGAAAACAACCGATAACCAATGGGTTATTTCAAGTTACACGCTGGAGAGGAATATAGAGCACATGCTCTCTCCCCTTGCCAATGGGCAACTGCGGCCCAAGACTGGCCTTCTGTTGTTCCAACCAGATGATCAGGTTTTTGTTCTCAGGATAGTATTCCAAAACATACTTGATGAAGTCATCAATTGTACATGGCTCGTTGAAACCTCCCATCCACTGATGAAAGTGGCTATGCACTTCGCTGGCTATAGTAATCAGGTTGGAAAGATTTGCTGCAATCTTTGGATAGTGCGCTTCAGAGTAGAGATGGTGAACCGTTAGGCTACTGGCTGTTTTTCGAGTAACTGTACAGAGATTTTTATCCCTTCTTCTTGCAAGCTCTTTTGCTCTTTCTATCTGCCTTTGTCTATCCTGGATTGTCTTGACGATTGCCTGAATCTGGGGTTCAATGCGTTCGCCAACATCTCGACACCAGTCTTTTCTGTGGTTTTGCTTGAGGACTTCTACCATAATCTTGGCAAGCTCATAGATGCCTCGCAAAGAGAGGTAGACAGTGTCGTCGTTGCCAAAGCGTGTGTAATGAACGTCTTTGATGAGTTTACTTTGTTTTGATGCAATCTCAAGCGCTTTCTTAAGGTAATCAGTTCGAGTTCCAAAGATCGTCACAACATCTTGAAGAGATAGCCAAAACTGATCTTGTCTTCTGACCAGAGAGGAGCTGTTTTCGAGGATCCTATGATCCACCAGAGCCTTCTGCCTCTTGCGATACTCTTCCTTGAACCAATTCCTAATGCTTGTGTCTGTAGAGTACTTACGACCTTGCTCTGACCTAGACCTTAAAAAGGATAAAATGGCGTAAGCACCAGACTGCGTGTATTCTCTCAGCCCCGAACTTTTGTTGATAACGCGATAGTCTTTACCTTCCACCAGTTCCCACTCATCATCAGGGATACTGTCAAAGTAGGCTTCAATCTCCCTGAGTTCCTCAAGGCTGATACCCAAAAATTCGGCGAGCTTGTTTGAAGAAACATAGACTATAGCCATTGCTCAAATTTCTCCGTAAGGCTTTTGTAGAAGAGAGTCAATCGCTGGAAAATTTTGTCATCCCCGGTTGGAGAATCGGGATGGTAGATCTTGCTCAGGCGATAAAAGGCAGCTTTGATGTCCTCATTGGTAGCTCGATCGGGGTCAAGTCCAAAAACCCGCCATGGCAAGTCGTACTTGAAGATGTTGATCCCGTTGATGCAGCCATACCCCTCTTCCCCCTCTTCGTTGGGAAGGATCCCGATGTGCTGACGATAAATGCGCTCCAAATCGTCTATGTTGGATAAGCTCAGCTTGCCCATGCCGCTGGTTGCCAGTTTGAAGCTGGCTGACTTTCTCAGCTCGGCTGCGTTTTTAACGCCAAAGTGGTTGTAAATCGCTTTCTGCAGCTCTTTGACAGACAACCGAGGCGGTGGCTGTAGCTGCCTGACCACAAACCGCGCAAAATTCTCCAGGAGTTCCTTAGAGATGCCGTAGGTATCGGAAAGGCGCTGGATTTCTGCAGCAATCGCCCCTTGCGGATCGGGCTTGGTCTCTTCTCTTGAGGTTGCCCTAGTTGTTTTTGGTTTTGTGCTGGCGGCTTTTTTGGGCATGGCTTCCCCTCAAGTCAGTGATGCCAAGTGTAGATCCGCACAAAACTTATAGGCTGTCTGTGAATTTATTTGCACAATGATGCAGACAATCTTAGGTCAGTGTAACAATGTTGCCGGTACCTGTAAAGCTTTGCACCACATAAGCTTCGCCATACCGATGCCCAGTTGGATGGCTTGGTGTGGGGAGCAGATCCGCACTGGGCGGCCTCGCAGGCGAATCTCGCCAGCATCCGGCTGGTAGAGGCCCGCCAGCATGTTCATCAGGGTGGTTTTCCCGGCGCCATTCTCCCCCCGGAGAGCGTAAATCTCCCCGGCCCGTAGTTCAAAGTCCACGCTAGAGCGCCCCCAGCTTGCCTGTTCGGTTGAGTTCCCCCGCCAGGATCCCTACCAGACAGGCTCTCTCATAAAAAGGCTGATCATAAATGGAAGGCTCTCTGAAGAAAGAGGTACACAGGTTGAGTACCACCTTTCCTTGGCAGTGAACGTATTTCCGGCTACTTTTCAGCGCCAACTTGGGGGCGACCTCTCAGCTTTTGGGGATCAGCCGCTTCGGACAGGCAGTACGGATGTGGGATTCGCTCAGGTCGGGCATGAGAGCCAAGGCCCGTTGGGCATCAATCTGGGCTTCGCACACCGCCTCCAGCACCTGTTCGGCCATCAGGGAAAGGGGCATATCAGCGGTTTGTTCGGGGTCGGTATCCACGGAAATTGGTCGGACTCCCACAGGGGGGGGTGGCAACACCGGCGGAGCTGCCTGCGGGGATAGGGTGGTGGAAGTGCCCACCTCCAACTGCGCTTCTGCCAGGGCCACACCGCGCCCCACCATCAACAGGGATCCCAGCAGCAGGAGCCATCCCAGCCCACGCCCCCCTTTGCGGAACTGAGTCGGAGCCTTCTGCTGTCGCTCAAGGCTGCTGATGTTTACGGCCCTCTTGAACCTGTCACCGAGCATGTCACCTCTCCGAAACCACCCCTTTGCTCAAGATATCCAACACAACTTGAATTTGCAGTAGGCTATCGTTGGCCCTCCAGGTAGTGCCCACCCGTTGCCAAACTTTGCCCGCTCCAGCCCTGCCCCCTCTATGGCCCGTCTGTCTCAAGAGCTAGCCCGGTTTTCCCGCCTTCCCGAGAGCCCAGAGCAACCCGAACCCTCCCCGGAAGGGTTGATCCGCATCGAAGACATTCTAAAACTGGCGGGCGAGCGCAGTTTTGGCTTGTTTTTGGCGGTGCTCTCTTTCCCTTCTGCTTTGCCTCTGCCGGCTCCCGGCTATTCCACTCCCTTTGGCGTGGTCATCCTGTTGCTGGCCGCACAAATGCTGGCAGGGCGAACCACTCCTTGGCTGCCGAAATGGGTGTTGCAGACCTCTATTGAACGGAAGCATTTTCAAAAGTGGGTGCAGGCTGGGATCCCATGGTTGCAGCGCATTGAAAAAATTGCCCGCCCCCGTTGGAAGCAGCTTTGCACCACACGGCTCGGCCAAGTCTGGCTGGGCACCTGGATTGGCTTGATGGGGATTTCCATGATCATCCCCGTTCCAGGCACCAACACCCTGCCGGCAATGGGGGTTTTCGTCACCGCCTTTGGCCTCCTGGAAGAAGACGGGATCCTGTGCAGCTTGGGATCCCTGATCTGTGTAGCAGGAGGACTGCTGACCACTTCCATTTTGATCGGCCTGTGGTTGGGGGGAACAACCCTTTTGGATTGGCTGGGAAGATAGCTATGCCAGCACCGCTTTTATCGGGATGCTGGGGTCAGCGCCAGATCCTGAGTGAGGCGCAGCTCGATCACCTGATTGGGATCCAGCACCACCACCTGTGGTGCCGTTACATTGCCGATCACCGCTCCGGCCACCCCCGCCCCCAGCACTTCTTCTGTGGCAATGGCATTGTCTCCGGTTACCAAGCCGAGAATGGCGCCCGCTGCCGCGCCGATGGCTGCATCCTGAATGATTTTGCCTGTGGTGGTGTAGCGGGGATCCTTGACATCGTGAATGATGTCCGATTGGGCAGCCAAGGGGAACAGTTGGTTGTTGACGATAATGCTTTCCGCCACAAAACGGGTGCCCCCTGGGGCCGGCTCAAAGCGGCCATCCACCCGTGAGCCAAAAGGCACCAGAATATCCCCCTGGGCGTTGCGAATCGGGTTGCGGACGATCAAAGACATGGGCCGGGTTTCGTTGGGGGCAATGAAGAGGCGCTCGTTGAAGGGGGTGGTGGTTTGCATCAGGGTGCCCGCCGCTAGGGTGGAAAGGCGCAGGTCAAAGCCTGGCTGGGAACCGGAGGGCAAGCCCCCTGGGTTTTGTGCCACCAAGGATCCCCGGTTAAGCATGGCCTGGTGGGTGAAGGCTGCTACCTCGGCACGGGTGGCGGGGCGGTTGGGTTCCAAGAGCATCGGGTCTGGATAATTGACAATCAACCCGGCGCGGTTGGCCGCCGCAATTTGTGCCAGGGCCCAATTGGGGATGGCTGCCGCATCTCGATAGCGGCTGAAGAGATCACTGGGCTGAGCGGCTGGGATCGCTCCCGTGTTGCCAATGGCGTTGGTCAAAACCACCAGCGCTTCGGTGCGGGTAACGGGCTGTTCAGGACGGAAGGTGCCATCAGGAAAGCCTGCGACTAAGTTGTTGGCCGCTGCCGTCGAGATGGCACTGGCTGCCCAGTGGGTGGGGGGCACATCCCGAAAGCCGATAAAAGTACCGGAGGTATTGCGGAGGCGGAAAGCGGTATTGACAATGGTGGCAAACTGAGCGCGGGTCACCGGCTCATTGGGGCGGAAGGTACCATCGGGGAAGCCGTTCAACACTCCTTGAGCGGAGAGGGTCTCAATGTAGGCTTGGGCCCAGTGGCCAAAGGTGTCGCGGAAGGGAGCGGCCATGGCCACCTGGCAGTGGATGCCCAAGACAGCTCCCGATAGGAGTATGCCTGCTGCACGTGGATTTAAAAGAGAGGGAAACATCGTTCGTTCACCGAGTTGTCGTAGCGCCCATCGCTGGGTCAATGGCTACTCTTATTCTGGCTATTTCCTCAGTGATGACAATGGCTAAAACCCTTGCTCTGTGGTAATTTGAGCGTTTCTAGCCCAAGATTTGCAGCAAAACGCAACTGCGGAGGATTGATAAGGAAGCTCCTAAATCTCTGTCGCGCCAGTGCTGCCTATCCATCACGCCCCAGCCTGGCCACTCTTGAGGGTCATGGGGGAGCAAAAACCTATTGGTTGAATGCATGGGATCCCAACTGGCGGGCCACCAGGGTGGGAAGCCAAGCCAAAGGGATCCCTTCCAGGGCTTCTGCTGCAAAAGCGCAGGTGAGAAGTTGCCTGGCCTCAGCTTGGGGAATACCCCGGCTTTGCAGATAAAAGATCTCTTCCGCCTCCAGTTGGCTGACGGTGGCCCCATGGGCGCATTTGACGTTATCGGCAAAGATCTCCAGTTGCGGCTGGGTGTCGACCCGGGCTTTGGGGCCTAGGAGCAGGTTGCGGTTGGTCTGGGCGGCGTCCGTCAGTTGGGCCTCTCGGCTCACCAGAATCCGTCCGCTGAAGACCGCATGGGCCGTCTCGTCCACAATGCACTTGTGCAATTGGCGGCTGCTGCCGTGGGGGGCCTGATGCACCAGGCGGGAGTGGGTGTCGCTGTGCTGGGATCCCTTCAGCAGCGTTAGCCCCTGCAGTTGGGTGTGGGCCTGGGCTCCGGCCTGGGTGACCTCCAGGTTGTGGCGGGAAAACCGGGATCCCCACTGAATCGCCTGGAGGCGGTAGTGGCTGTTGCGGCTTTGGCGCACGGCGGTCTGGTTGATGTGAAAAGCCTGAGACCCCTGCCGCTGCAGGATCACATGGTGCAAGCGGGATCCCTCTGCCAAGAGGATCTCGGTTACAGCGTTGCCAAAGGGGATCCCGGATCCCAGGGATACATGATCTTCGATCAGCGTGAGGGAGCTGTGGGCTTGCAAAGACAGCAGGCAGCGGGGCTGGGCCAAAACGGCCTCTCCCTCAGGAGCCACCGTTATGAACAGCAGGTGCAGCGGTGACGGAACTTCCTGGCCGGGCTGTAGGCCAATCTGGATCCCATCTCCCAGATGAGCGGTGTTGAGGGCCGTAAACACATCCGTCTTGGCCAGGGTTTGCAGCAACTCCCCTGGGGCTTGGGCTAAAGGGATCACCTGCAAAGCGGTGGGCAGGCCGCTCAAATCAGAAAGCTGGGGGGCAAAGTAGCCGTTGACGAACACGGCGCGGCTATAGCTGGCTTCCGGCCAAAGCCAGGGCTCTAGGGTTGCCGCATCCAGAGCCGGATCCGCCGCGACAGCCAGGCGAAACTCGTGGGCCAGCAGCGGCGAGAGATCGCTGTATTTCCAATCTTCTTCCCGTGGGGTCGGGATCCCCAGTTCGGCCAATTGGGCGCGGGCCTGCTGCCTAAGGGTGGTGTAGGGATCCTGCCTTTCGGGGATTTGGCCGAGGATGTGCTCCAGGAATAGGCGGCTCTCTGGGGCGAAAGGTTTGGGCAAGGTGGCGCTCATCCCTCTTCCTCCCGCCGGGATGTTGCGGCTGCTGATTCTTGGCCCAACTGAGTTTTGATCCAGTCGTAGCCCCGTTCTTCCAGCTCCAGCGCCAAGGTCTTGTCCCCGCTGATGACAATACGCCCCCCTTCCATCACATGCACGTGGTCGGGGGTTACATAGTCCAGCAAGCGTTGGTAGTGGGTGATCAAGAGCATGGCATTCTCAGGGCCGGCCAGTCGGTTGATGCCGTGGGCCACAATGCGCAGCGCGTCGATATCCAGACCGGAATCCGTCTCGTCCAAAATGGCCAGCGTAGGCTCCAACACCGCCATTTGCAGGATCTCGTTGCGCTTTTTCTCGCCGCCGGAAAAGCCCTCATTCACAGAGCGCTCCAAAAAAACGGGATCCATTTTGACAATATCCAACTTTTCCCGTACCAGGTCGTCAAAATCCAGAGCATCCAGTTCCGGCTGATCCCGATATTTCTGGCGAGCGTTGTAGGCGGCGCGCAGGAAATCCAAGTTGCTCACCCCTGGGATTTCGATGGGGTATTGAAATGCCAAAAAGATCCCTGCCCAAGCCCTCTCTTCTGGCTCCATCTCCAAGAGATTTTTTCCCAGGTAGAGGATCTCGCCCCCCGTCACCCTGTAGTCAGGGTGGCCGGCTAAGATCTTGGAAAAAGTGCTTTTTCCAGAGCCATTGGGGCCCATGATGGCGTGGATTTCTCCGGCGCGAATTTCCAGGCTCAACCCCTTGAGAATGGGGGTGCCGTCGATCTCGGCGCTGAGATCTCGAACGGATAAGATGACAGGGCTGTTTTCACGGATCATGGCTAGACTCTAGGGTTGACACCGAAGGGCAGGAGCTGAAAAGTTAAGGGATCCCTAAACCAGGTTTGGATTTTGGGCCTAAGGATCCCCTATAGCTCTATTGGGAGTGGCGATTGAGGATATCCCGGATCTCTGTCAGCAAAACCACTTCTGGTGGGGGCAATGTGGGAGGAGATTCTTCCTCCTTTCGCTGTAGGGTGTTGATCGCCTTCACCAGTAAGAAGATGGCAAAAGCGATAATCACAAAATCAAACACAGCTTGCAGAAAGCTACCGTAGTTAATCGTAACTGGGTCTTCAGGACTTCCACCGATTTCCCAGCCAAGTGCTGGAAGTTCACTCCACCAATAATCAAGCCTAAAACCGGAGTAAATAGATCTGCTACGAAAGAAGTCACGATCTTCCCAAAAGCACCTCCAATAACAACGCCAACAGCCAAATCTAAGGCATTGCCCCGGCTAATAAAGTTTTTGAACTCCTCCAGAAATGCCCGCATAGGGAACTTCTCCTGCCTAGCCTTTATAGTTCAAAACCTCTCTGCCTTGGGAGTCACCCCTCTCCTGAAATCCCACTGATGTCAGTAGCCTCTCCCCAGCTGCTTAGCTTCACGTCGGGAACAATCCCCTAGCCGACGGATCCCTCTAACTTCAGGCTCAGCAACCGATCGGCTTCTACGGCAAACTCCATCGGCAATTGGTTGAACACCTCTCGGCAGAAGCCGCTGATGATCATGGACACGGCATCTTCCATGCCGATCCCGCGCGACTGGAAATAGAACAATTGCTCCTCTCCAATCTTGGAGGTGGAAGCTTCGTGCTCCACTTTGGTGGTGTTGTTTTGCACCTCAATATAGGGGAAGGTGTTGGCGCTGCACTGATCCCCAATCAACATGGAATCGCACTGGGAAAAGTTGCGGGCACCTTCCGCTTTCGGCCCGATTTTGACCAGGCCGCGGTAGCTGTTTTTGGAGTGCCCAGCCGAGATCCCTTTGGAGATAATTTTGCTGCGGGTGTTGCGGCCCACGTGAATCATCTTGGTGCCGGTATCGGCCTGCTGGTAGTGGTTGGTGAGGGCAACCGAGTAAAATTCGCCCACCGAGTTTTCCCCCACCAGCACACAGCTGGGGTACTTCCAGGTGATGGCGGAGCCGGTCTCCACTTGCGTCCAGGAGATCTTGGAGTTTGCCCCCTGACACAGGCCGCGCTTGGTTACAAAGTTATAAATGCCCCCTTTGCCGTTTTCGTCGCCGGCATACCAGTTCTGTACCGTCGAGTACTTGATCTCGGCATTGTCTAGGGCGATCAGCTCCACCACCGCCGCATGCAGTTGGTTGGTGTCGAACATGGGGGCAGTACACCCTTCCAAGTAGCTGACGTAGGATCCCTCGTCGGCAATGATCAGGGTGCGCTCAAACTGGCCCGATTCGCCGTTGTTGATGCGGAAATAGGTGGAGAGCTCCATCGGGCAGCGCACCCCTTTGGGCACATAGACAAAGGAGCCATCGCTAAACACCGCCGAGTTCAGCGCCGCGTAGTAGTTATCGGCAATGGGAACCACACTGCCCAAGTACTTGCGCACCAGCTCCGGATACTCCCGCAGCGCCTCTGACATGGAGCAGAAAATCACGCCTTCCTTGGCCAGCTTTTCCCGGAAGGTGGTGGCTACCGAAACGCTGTCGAAGATGGCATCCACCGCCACATTGGCCAGCCGCTTCTGTTCAGACAAGGGGATCCCCAATTTCTCGAAGGTCTCCAACAGCACCGGATCCACTTCGTCCAGGCTCTTTTTCTTGGGCTGCACCTTGGGGGCCGAGTAGTAGACAATGTTTTGGTAGTCAATGGGCGGGTAGCTGACGTTGGGCCAGGTGGGCTCGCTCATCTTCAGCCACTGGCGGTAGGCCCGCAGCCGGAACTCTAGCATAAAGTCCGGCTCCCCTTTCTTGGCCCAGATCTGCCGAATCACCTCTTCGTTCAAGCCTTTGCCAATCGACTCAGAGGGGATGTCGGTTACAAAGCCGTACTTGTAGGGCTGGTTGACCAGGGCGCGGACACTTGTAGACATGGATGGCTCTCAGAGAGTGACAGGGTAGAAACGCGACCAAGCTAGATGGCCAAATAAAACAACAGAGTTGTTGTTTAACTGATCCTCAGGTTACTTTAGCAATGATCCCGTTGTCAAAATAGCAGAGAGCTGTGCTGGCAGCGGCAGCCGATTAACCCAGTCTAACCAGGAGGGCGAGGGTGGACAGCACGCGCAAGATCACCGGGCAGGTCGCTCAACCCGCTTCGAGTAAGCAGGCCATCTTGGTCTACCTGCGCAAGGCGGGGCAGGCCAACGCCCAAACGCTGGCAGAGCACCTGCGCATTTCTCCCCAGGCCATCCGCCGCCACCTCAAGGATCTGGAGGCAGAGGGGTTGATCCAACATATCGCTCAACCCAATGGCCTAGGCCGCCCCCAGCATCTCTATCAGCTCAGTCCCTTGGGAGAAGAGCAATTTCCCGCCAGCTACGATGAGTTTGCCCTTGGTCTGCTCAACACCCTGGCCGAAACTCTGGGATCCGAGCAGATGGGATCCCTTCTCCACCACCAGTGGCAGCGCAAAGCCCGGGAGTATCAGGCCCAGCTGGGATCCGGATCCCTGCGGGAGCGGCTGGAGCGTTTGGTGCAGTTGCGCCAGGCAGAGGGTTACATGGCGGAGTACTACCCCTATCCTGCCGACCTGACTGTGCCGATGGCAGCAGAGGGATCCGAGTATTACGTCGAGCAGTATGTGTTGGTTGAGCACAATTGCGCCATTGCCCAGATTGCCCACACCTTTCCCAGCGTCTGCGGCCACGAGCTGGAGATGTTTGCTGCCGCCTTGCCCGATTGCCGAGTAGAGCGCATCACCTGGCAGGTGCAGGGAGAACACCCCTGCGGCTACTGGATTGCCAAGCCGGCGGCTCGGTCGGCTTAAGACTTCCCGCTGGTCTCTCCGCCAGGAAACCGGATCCCTGAGGTGTCAAACGAGGTTTTTTCGGGTATAGTTATCTCGTACAGGTTTTAAGTTTGCTCTCCGCATGGTCTGGCGCGCTTCCTTTTTTGGCTACTTTACCTTTCCCTGGCAACGACCAGGGCGGAAGGGTGGCGCGTAAACTAAAGACCTAGGTTTACCCGAGTCAGTCCTGAAGCCCTGAGCCCAGCGCCAGGGCTTTTTTGATGGCTCGACGACCCCATCCACCCACTTGCACACTAAGGACAGTTCCATGCCCCCCCAAACCGACAATTGCAACATCCAAGAGGTGACTCCCTTGATTGCCCCTGCTGCTGTCAAGGCCAAGCTGCCCCTTACGGAAACGGCAGCGCAAGTGGTGCTCTCCACTCGGCAAGCCATCCGCGACATCATCCACGGACGGGATCTCCATCGCTTGGTGGTGATCGTCGGCCCCTGTTCCATCCACGATCCCGCAGCGGCTCTGGAGTATGCCCATCGCCTCAAGCGGGTGGCCGACCAAACTCGGGAGCACCTGGTGATCGTTATGCGCACGTATTTTGAGAAACCCCGCACCACGGTGGGCTGGAAGGGCCTGATCAACGATCCCCACCTGGATGGTTCGTGCGACATTGCCACCGGCTTGCAACTGGCCCGTTCCATTCTCCTGCAGATCAACGAGCTGGGCCTGGCCTGTGCTACCGAGATGCTGGATCCGGTGACCCCTCAATACACGGCGGATCTGGTGAGCTGGGCGGCCATTGGCGCCAGAACCATCGAAAGCCAAACTCACCGGGAAATGGCCAGCGGTCTCTCCATGCCTGTGGGCTTCAAAAACGGCACCGATGGACGGCTGGAAATCGCTCTCAATGCCATCCTCTCCGCCAGCCATCCCCACAGTTTCTTGGGCATTGGCCAAGATGGCATGACGGCTTTGGTAAAAACCACCGGCAACCCGGATCGGCACATCGTGTTGCGGGGGGGAGGGGGCAAGACCAACTACGGCCCGGAAGATGTGGCGCGGGCAGCACTGCTGATGAAGGATCAAGGGATCCCTCGCTCGGTGATGGTGGACTGCTCCCATGACAACTCCCACAAAAATTACCGCAACCAGGGATCCGTCTGTCGGGCGGTGCTACAGCAGTACCAGGCGGGGCAGCGGGCTTTGATGGGACTGATGCTGGAGAGCAACCTCTATCCGGGCAAGCAAACCTGGCATGAGGGGGCACCGCTCCAGTACGGGGTTTCCATCACCGATGGCTGCATCGGCTGGGAAGAGACGGAAGATCTGTTGCGGGAGATGGCGGCGACCGTAGAGGGAAGAGCGTTGGCCCTCAGCCGCTGAGGGACGGGGATCCCGGAGTTTGTTAAAGAATCAAAAAGGAAATGGGGACAAGGGGCAGCCTGCTCCTAGGGTCGAGCCAAGGTTTCGTTGTTTCGCCAGGCCCTGCGGGATAGGGTCTCCAGGTCGAGCTGGGAGGTTGTGATGGAGCATGACTCTAGTCAATAATAAGCTCAACTATACTGAAAATAATGTATAATATGTTCAGTACGGATTACTACCA
>NZ_JANSIN010000062.1:0-13385 GCF_047462115.1 Synechococcus sp. R50.1
GCCCAACAGCGGCAAGGGATCCTCACCCTTGCGGAGATAGCTATCGACTTACCTGCCGACTTTGACGAAATTGAAAAAGCGTTGCAAGAGCTGAGCCGGCGGAGCATGGCTTTCCCCGAAAACAACCCGGTCACTGGAGCGGTAGAATACCACTTCCCTCACCTGCTGCACCGCTCCCCCGACCAACGTTCGCTCTAGATGCCCTCCTGCAGACCTCTACTGGGATCCCAGGATCCCTTGACGTTTGGCTAGCCGCATTGCCCAGCGAAAGGCCAGCAGACCCAGGCCGAAGTAGAAAATGCCGCTGGTCAGAGCCATGATCAGCCGCACGGGATCCAGCCCTACCTCGCGCACCATTACGTCGCGTAACAGCCCCGCCCCCGCTGTCATGGGTAGCATCTGCCCCAGCCCCTTCAGGGATCCCGGCCATTCTTCCGTGGGAGCAGCCAACAGGAAAAGCAGGCCGAATTGGCTGATGATCAAAAGCTGCTGAATTCGCTTCCAAATTAGAGCAGCGGATCCCAGCAAAAACGAAAAACCGTAGGCCCCCAGCACCACGCTCAAGAGCGGCAGCACCAAACTGGGGGGAAAGCGCAGCCGACTGCCCGTGAGCAGCAAAATGGCACCCAAAATGACGACAACAACAGAAAAGCGCAACACCAAGCTGGCACAAGCCCGCGCCAGAAACAGGGTGGCCGCGGAAAAGGGCGAGAGCAACACCTGCTCCAAGGTGCCTGTCTGGGCTTCCACCTGCAGGTTGAGGGCGATGTCGTTCACCACAAAAATGACCAGCGTCCAGAGCACATAGCCAATCACCACCGCGTCCAGCCGTTTGCCAAATTGGGAGGCAGGCCCTGCCACATATTGGGCGCCGGCAAAGAGGGCATAGAAGAAGAACGTGGTGATCAGGATCCCGCCCAGGGCCTCCGCCGGATAGCGAATGTACTGGATCCAGGCCCGCTTCAGTTCAGCCCAAAACAGGTGTATCACCGGCATCATCCTTGCCCCTCTCCCCTTTTCAACAACTCGAGGAAAATATGGGTGAGATCGGCTTCCTCTC
The DNA here is from genome assembly GCF_047462115.1 of Synechococcus sp. R50.1. Taxonomy (NCBI): domain Bacteria; kingdom Bacillati; phylum Cyanobacteriota; class Cyanophyceae; order Synechococcales; family Synechococcaceae; genus Synechococcus; species Synechococcus sp. R50.1. Next base: position 1,061 of record NZ_JANSIN010000062.1, read on the forward strand.
GTTTGAGGCTGAGCAAGGGCAAAGGCTTCAAGATCTCCAGCACCTGATAGAGCATCTCTGGCGGGCCGCTGAACCGCACCCGATGGGATCCGAGAATCTCCACCCCTTGGCGGGCCAGTTGTTCAAACCTCCAGGGATCCAGCCCCTGTTCCAGCTCGATCCGGTAAGTACCGACGGCGCCGGCAAAGTGCCGGATCAACTCTCCCGTGGGGGCTTGGGCGATGATCACCCCTTGTCGAATAACGGCTACCTGATCCGAGAGCGCTTCCGCAATATCCAGTTGATGGGTGGTGAGCAAGATGGCTCGACCCGAAGCGGCAATTTGGCGGATCAGGGATTTCACCGCTTGCGCCGATTCCACATCCAACCCCAGGGTGGGCTCATCCAGCAGCAACAGGGCCGGTTGATGCAGGAGGGCAACGGCAATGGCCACCTTCTGCTGCATACCCCGCGAAAGGGTTTGCACGGCAACATCCCGCTTTTCCCACAGGCCAAAGGTCTCCAGGAGCTCTAACCCCCGTTGCCGAGCGGTTCTGGGGGATAGCCCCCGCAGCACACCGAAGTACTCCAGGTTCTGTAGGGGGGTCATCCGCCAGTAGAGGTTGCGATTGCCTTCCAGCACTGCCCCCACCTGGGCCAGGGCCCCCGGATCGGTATGGGGATCCCGTCCGAGAACGCACACTGTGCCCGCGTCGGGTTGGATCAGGCCGGCAATCATCTTAATGGTGGTGGTCTTGCCGGCCCCGTTGGGCCCCAAAAAAGCCAGGATCTCCCCTGCTGCCAGCGTCAGGGAGACATCCACCACCGCCCGCACCTCCCTGCCTCCTTGCCGGTAGGTTTTTTGGAGGTGGTGAGCTTCTAGAACTTTCATGACGCGAACCCGATGCAAACGCGAAGCCGATGCAAAAAGGAGTGCTGAAGAGAGGAGGGCCGGCCATTCCACTCTCTCACACCAGAGCATGGGCCCGCCTCGAGAGGGATCCGGCAAGATCTAGGGGGTCATTGGGATCCCAGCCTCCATCCGGCTCAGGGCCAGGCTCATCTTGTCCAGCCACTGCAAAAGGCTCTCCAGTTGCTGCGCTGCCGGTACCATCCCCAGACCCCGCACCGTCACCTTGCCCGGTTGGTAAACAAAGCGAGGCTGCAGGTGAGTGGGCAGGGCCTCTTTCAGGCGATTCCAAGCGGGCTCCTCCATGGGGGTTTCCAAAAGCACATGCTCTTTGGCCGGTTTGATGCGGGAAAAGCCCAGGGCTCGGGCCAGCACCTTCAGCTCCATTACCCGCAGCAGCTCCTGAGTGGGCTTGGGCAGGGGGCCAAAGCGGTCTTGCCATTCCTGGGCAATTTGCAACAGCTCGACCCGAGAGCCGGCAGCAGCCAGTTGTCGATAAGCCTGCATCTTTTGATCTTCGTCGGGGATATAGCTTTGCGGGATCATGGCGGTTACATTGAGGTCAATTTGTGTGTCCTCCACCTGTGGGATCTCCTGGCCGCGAATTTCTCGAATGGCTTCTTGCAGCATTTCCAGGTAAAGATCGAAGCCCACCGCATTGACTTGCCCGGATTGTTCCGTTCCCAGCAGGTTGCCAATGCCACGAATTTCCATATCCCGCATTGCCAACTGATAGCCGGATCCCAGTTGGGTAAATTCCTGAATGGCCTGTAGGCGTTTGCGGGCCTCCTCGGTGAGGATCCCGTCTTCTCGGTAAAACAGCCAAGCATGGGCTTGGATCCCAGCCCGGCCCACCCGCCCCCGCAGCTGGTATAGCTGAGCCAATCCAAACTCCTGAGCATTTTCAATCAAAATGGTGTTGACGCGGGGAATATCCAAACCGGATTCGATAATCGTCGTGCAGACCAGGATATCGATTTCCCCATTGTTAAAAGCCAGCATCGTTGCCTCTAGCTCCCCTTCCGGCATCTGCCCGTGGGCAATGGCAATGCGAGCACCGGGCACCCACTCCCGCAATTTGGCACTGGTTTCTTCGATGCCTTCAATGCGGTTGACGACATAGAAGACTTGACCGCCGCGATCCAACTCTTGGCGGATAGCCGTGCGGATGACTTCGGGGTTGTAGGGAGAAAGGTGAGTTTTGATAGGCCGGCGGGAAGGAGGCGGAGTTTGGATCAAGCTCATTTCCCGCAAACCCGACAAGGCCATATACAGAGTGCGGGGAATAGGGGTGGCGGTGAGCGTCAGCACATCCACCTGGGTTTTCAGCAGCTTAATCTTCTCTTTTTGGTTGACGCCAAATCGCTGCTCTTCGTCAATCACCAAAAGGCCCAAATCGCGAAATTGTACATCCTTGCCCAAAAGCTGGTGGGTGCCCACCACAACATCCAGTTCGCCGCTTTTGAGACGGGATAGGATTTCTTTTTTCTCCTCCGAGGTGCGGAAGCGGTTGAGCAGCCCCACTTGAATGGGATAGGGAGCGAAGCGCTCTTTTAAGGTGTGATAATGCTGCTGGGTGAGAATGGTGGTCGGCGCCAAAAGAGCCACTTGCTTGCCGGCGGTTACGGCCTTGAAAATGGCGCGGATGGCCACTTCCGTTTTGCCAAAACCCACATCTCCACACAGCAGCCGATCCATGGGGCGAGGGGATTCCATATCCCGCTTGATCTCTTGGACAGCGCGGAGTTGATCCGGCGTCAGGGGATAGGGGAAAGAGTCCTCCAGCTCCTGTTGCCAGGGAGAATCGGGCGGGAAGGCATAGCCCCTCTGTTCTGCGCGCTTGGCATAGAGTTCCAACAGGTCAAAGGCTACTTTTTGCAGGCTCTTTTTGACTTTTTGCTTGGTCTTTTCCCAAGTGCTGCCGGACATTTTGTGCAGGGCAGGAGGCCCATCCCCGCTGGCCCGGTAGCGGGAGAGGGAGTTGACCTGGTCGGCAGCTACCCGCAACAGGCCATCGCTGTATTGAATGACCAGATACTCGCGGGTTTCGCCCCCGATGGTGAGGGTTTCCAGGCGCAGGAATTGGCCGATGCCATGCGCCTTGTGGACAACAAAATCCCCCGGCTTGAGCAGGTTGGGATCCACCTGGCGGGAGCTGGCTTGGCGGCGCTTGCGCACATAGGTCGGGGTGGCCAGGCTGTGTTGGCCGAAAAACTCGCGGTCGGTGAGCACCACCCATCCCAGCGTGGGCAGGAGAAACCCCTCCAGATCGGCCAAGCCGGAGTACTTCAGGGCCACCGGGGTGTAAGACTGTAGCTGCCGCTCGATGGCGGGGAAGTCTTTGGGGTTGGGCACATACTGGGCGGGGCAGTCGTGTTCTTGCAGCAGAGCCACGGTGCGGGAGGGCTGAGCAGAGAGGATCCACACCTGCAACTGCTGCTTGCGGTACTCGCGCAGGGTTTTGGCCAGGGATCCAAACTGGTGGGGGATGGCGGGAACGGCCCGGCTTTTCAGGTCGATGGCGGCGGATTCTCCCGGAGTGAGAGCGGCGTGGAGCGCTATGGCACGGGCCAACAGGCGGGGGAAGGGATCCCAGTCGGGAGCATGGAGATCGAAGGGGCGGTGAAAGGGCTGCAGAGCCGGCTCCGCAACCTGGGCCTGTTTCCACTGTTCTTGGGCGTGGTAGAGCCACTGCTGGCTGTGGGCCTGGCACTGCTCTGGCTCGTCGATCAGGATGAGGGTGGTGGGATCCAGATAGCTGAGCAGATTGGCGGGAGGGGTGTAGAGCAGGCCGAGAAAACGGCGCAAGCCCTCCGGGGGGGTGGGCGACTGCTCCAACTGCTGCCGTAGGCCCTGGGAGAGCTGATCGGCTTTTTCCTGCAGAGCCGGCCAGAGGATAGGCCCATAGCCGGTGGGAGTAAGCCAAACGTGGGGGATCCCATCTTGGGAGCGCTGGCTCACCGGGTCAAACTCCCGCAGCCTCTCCAGCTCGTTGCCGAACCACTCCAGCCGCACCGGCCATTCGCAGGCCACCGGGAAAACGTCGAGAATATCGCCCCGTCGGCTCCACTGCCCCTCACTTTCCACCAAATTCACCCGCCGGTAGCCCAGACGGGTCAACTGCTGCCCCAGTTGCTGGGGAGACATCTCCAGGCCAGGTTCCAGCTTGAGACAAAAGGCCCGCAACACCTCTGGGGGGGGAAGGTGGGGCTGTAGGGCCCGCTCCGTAGCCACGATGGCAAGCCCGGTTTTGCCCTGGAGACAATCGGCCAGCACCTGAAACTGGCCCCACACCAGCTCCGGTTCCAGGTCAAAAGGTTCGTAGGGGGAAGCCTCTGAAGTGGGGTAAAGCTGCACGCTCTCCCAGCCCATGCCTTCCAGTTGCGCCGTCCAGCGGCCCGCCTCCTCCAAGGTAGCCGTGACCACCAACAGAGAGCGACTTTCCTGCTGGGCCAAAGCTGAGGCAATCAACCCCTTCGGGATCCGCCCTGCCCCCTCCAGATCGGCCCGTCGCTGTGATCTCAACCGGGCGGCCAACTCTTGAATCAAGCCAGATTGGGCGAGAAAGCGCACCAGGGGGATAAACGACATCTTCCACCCCACACTGCAAACTGGGATCCCAATTCTGGCAGGCTCCGGGGACAATCAGCAGCCGTCTGCTGGCGCTGTAGACGGGAAGTCGCCCCTTGCTGGGAATTGCTCCTCGATCTATTGGGACAACAGTTTTGTTGTTTAAAGACGAAGAAAACCAGAACCCTATGTCAATGGCCTGCCAGTTTTTGGCCGCTAGGTTCACAGAGGGCTTTTTGCTTTGTAGTCCAAATTACAAAAAAAGGTCTATATCTCACAGAATCCTAAAATTAACCTTTAGAGTCGGACGGCTTGTCGATTGTCTTAGCCAAGATTCGATGTTAGAAGGAACCACAAAGCGCGGCTTTCCCGGCCTCATCTGATGTCTGCCAGTCAGCAAGATGTTTTTCATGCCGGAGATGTAGCTGCATCAGCTGCAGCAGATGTTGTCGGAAAAAGCTGTATGGGTCAATTCATCTAAACTTGGTACAAATCATGTTTCTGGATACCGTTGCCCTTTCTCGTCTACAGTTTGCCCTCACGGCCATTTTTCACATGTTGTGGCCGGTTTTAACAACGGGGATGGCCATTTACCTTGTTGTTATTGAGGGACTTTGGCTGAAAACCCGCAACCTAGATTACTACCGTCACGCCCGTTTCTGGTCAAAACTCTATGTGTTGAACTTTGGTATTGGCGTGGCCTCAGGCTTGCCGATGGCCTTTCAGTTTGGCATGAACTGGGCGCCCTTCTCCGAAGCAGTGGGAGATTTTTTCGGCACCATCCTGGGGTTTGAAGGCACGATGGCTTTTATGCTGGAGGCCAGCTTTCTGGGGATCATGCTGTTCGGCTGGGATCGCGTGCCGCCGGTGATTCACTGGATCTCGACGATCCTGGTAGCTTTTGGTGCCAACCTATCCACCTTTTGGATCCTGACGGCCAACTCTTGGCTGCAGACACCGGCAGGTGGTGTATTTGTGGATGGGAAGTTTGTGGTGCGGGACTACCTGCAAGCAATCGTCAACCCCTTCATGGTCAATAGCTTTCTGCACATGTTCTTTGCCACCTTGGAAACCTCTTTGTTTGTAATCGGTGGCATCAGTGCTTGGTACATTCTCAATCGGCGGCACAGCGAGTTTTTCTCCCGCTCCCTCAAAGTGGTCTTGGCGATGGCCCTGGTGGTTGCCCCCCTGCAGGTGTATATCGGCCATTTGAGCGCAGAGCAAGTGTATCGCTATCAGCCGGCCAAGCTGGCGGCCATGGAGGCCCAGTGGGAGACGATCCCTGCCGGCGAGCGGGCAGACTGGAGCCTGTTGGCTGTGCCCAACGACCGCAAAGAGCGCAACGAGTGGGAGGTGAAGATCCCCGGCGCGCTGGGCTATCTGCTGGAGTTTAAGCCCCGCTTGGATCGACCCATTCAAGGACTCAAAAGCTGGGATCCCCAAAATCGTCCCCACATGGTCGGCCTGATCTACTACTCCTTCAGAACGATGGTGGCCATTGGTCTTTTTCTGGCCGGGCTTATCGGAGTCACCCTTGTCCAATGGCTGAGAGGCAAGCTATCGGCAGAAGCCCTTTCTCAGCAGAAATGGCTGATGAGAGCTTGGGTCTTCGCAGGGCCCTTGGGATATATCGCCGTCGAGACCGGTTGGATCGTTCGCTGTGTGGGTCGGCAGCCCTGGATTGTGTATGGACAACTGCGCACGGTGGACTCGGTTTCACCGCTGCCGGCAGGAGAAGTGTTGTTCTCCTTGATCGGCTTGACCATCTTGTACACCGTGTTTTTCGTGGCCGCCCTTTACTTTGGCAGCCGCATCATCCGCGAAGGGCCAAACCTGGAGTTGCCCGCCCCTGTCCCGGCAACGCAGCCGGTGATCGTGGTCGAGCCTGCCCGCCACGAGCCGGATCGCCGTCCTGCAGAAGCTCGGTAGCAGCAGTTTGGTAGCCATCTAACTGGTGACTCCAAGTAGCAACAGGGCAACGTAGCAGGCCCATTCCCCACAGCAGTGAAACCCTTCGCTACGTCAACTCCCAACTTCCCTTCCCTAGAGGGAGAGGGACTGGGGATCGCCATCGGGAACTGTCTCGCACTGGTCAGAAATACTCAAAGCAGAGGGAACAGCGATGGAATCTTTTGAGCCTTTACAGCGGTTTCTGCCCCAGGTTTGGTTTTTTATCCTGGGCCTATTCCTATTTCTCTACGTTCTGCTGGACGGGTTTGATCTGGGAGTTGGTATCCTCTCCCTGACGGCCTCCAGCGAGACGCGGCGCAGCATTCTCATGACCAGCTTGGGCAATGTTTGGGATGCCAACGAGACGTGGCTGGTGTTGATGGGGGGATCCCTATTCGGATCTTTCCCCCTTGCCTACGCCACCATTCTCAATGCCCTCTACATACCCTTGGTGATCATGGTGGTGGGCCTGATCTTGCGGGCCGTTTCCTTCGAGTTTCGGGAAAACGCCGACAACAAGTTGGTGTGGAACCTGGCCTTTGGAGTGGGCAGCTTTTTGGCAGCCTTGGGCCAGGGATTTGCCTTGGGCAGCGTCTTCGAAGGGATCCAAGTGGACGAAGCCGGCCACTTTGCCGGCAGCCCCTGGGATTGGCTGACCTGGCGCACGCTGTTGGTGGCTCTTACTTTGATCCAGGGCTATGTGTTAATCGGCTCAGCCTACCTAATCGTTAAGACCACCGGCGAGCTTCAGGAAACCTACTACAAGACGGCAACCATCGCCACCTGGACAACTTTACTGGGGGCAGTGTTTATCACCATCAGCACTCCTATCATGTCCGAGCAGGCGCGTGCTCAGCTTTTCTCGCCCCCTCTTTTCTACATCTTTGCTGCCATCCCAGTTCTGGGACTTTTGTTGGTGGCGTTGTTGCTGCGCAGCCTGCGCCGGCGGGAAGAAAATAGCGTTTTGGTTTACACTTTTTTGATCTTTGCGCTTTCTTTTATCGGCTTGGGGTTCATGGTCTTCCCCAACATCATCCCCCCCAGCGTCACCATCTACGAAGCGGCGGCCTCCCCCAGCTCCCTGGTGTTTATGCTCACCTTTATTGGCTTTCTGATCCCGGTTATCTTGTCCTACAACATCTACAACTACGTGGTGTTCCGGGGCAAGATCGTGGTGCAGGAAGTGGCGGCGGAAGAGGCCAAAGTTCCAGAGGCAGTTTAAGCTGGCCTGAGGATGCAGCAATAACCCCGCCCGGTGATGGGCGGGGCAATTTTTTAGGTGCAATCGAACGTCTACAGAGAAAAGCTCTCACTCTCTCTTGAGCCATTGCCGGATCTGCTCGGCAGCTACATCGCGACCTCCCAACCCAAAAGCCAACGCCACCGCCACGGCAATCGCCCCCAGAACCAGACCAAAAGCCAACACCACAATGTCGGTGGCCACGCCCATCTGCTGCAGGGCCATGGCGCCAACAAAAACCAAGATAGCCACCCGCGCCGCCTGGGCCAGTACCCCTGAGGAAGGGCTACCCAAGCTCTTGATCATAGAGTGGGCCAAATTGGCCAAATAAAGACCGATCCCAAACACCAGGGCGCCGATGAGCACCCGACCGGAAATCAGCAACAGCCCCTGCACAATGTCGGTTAGGGCGGCAAACTGCAGCAACTCCACTGCCGGCACCGCCCCAAACAAGACCACGCCTACCCAGACCACCAAGCCGGCGATCTCGGAGGGAGTGCGACGTTTGGCAGCGGGATCCCCTTCAGGCTCAGGAGCAGCGGCCAGGGGCAAGCCCAGCCCCGCGACCAGACGGTCAAAACCCACCGCCTGCAGCAACTGGGTTACCAAGCTGGCCAAAAATTGCCCCAGCAAGTAAAAGACGGCCAGGATCAAAGCGGATCCCGCGATCATGGGAATGGCCCGCAACACCTGCTCCAGCATCGCCACCGCCGGATCGGAGATGGCCCGAATTTCCAAGGCATTCAGCGCCGCAATCACCGCCGGGATCAACACCAAGACATACACCACCGTCCCGACGATCTGGGCCAACTGGGGAACGCCAAAGCGTGCCCCCAACCGATTTGCCCCTGCTGCCACCAACAAATTGGAGACGATCCCACGCACGATGCGGGCCAAAAACCAGCCCACTGCACCGATGATCAGCGCTCCCAAAATCCGCGGCACCATCGACAGCAACTGATCCAGCAGGTTTTGCACCGGCTGCAGCGGCCCCTGCAGGTTCAGGGTATCCAGGATGATCGGCAAAAAGAACAGCAGAATCAGCCAGTAAAGGGCATTGCCCAAAGTTTCATTCAGCAGGAAAGGGGTGACCTCTGTACCTCCCTCTTGGCCGGTTGGGGTTCCTTCTGCACCTGCCTCACCGGCAGTGCTTTCCTGTTGCAGAGGCCGGGCCAACTGCTCATCGAGGTTGAAACGCCGCAGCCCCTGGATGACCGCCAGCCGAGCAACAGTGGCCACCACCCAGCCCACAGCCAGCAGCACCAGCGCCCCACCCACCCGTGGCAGATAAACGAAGATTTCCCCCAAAAACCTGTTGAGCGGATCGGAGACAGCTTGAAGCTGCAGGGCATTCAGTACCGCCACCAACACAAAAGCAAGAATCACCCAGTAGACGGCAGCGGCCACCCAGCGCTCCGTTTGGGGCAGCTTCTCGCCGGGCTTTTGGCCCAAAACCCAAGCAGCCAAGCGATTGTCCAGTTGCGTCCTTTTGAGCAGTCCTCTAACGCCGAAGGCTACTGCCGTGGCCACTATCCAACCCAGAATTAAGATGGTAATCGCCGCAAGGAGATTGGGCATAAAATCGATAAGCCTAGACCAAAGACTGACGACAAAAGAGATGGCCTCATCTCCAATGGTGTTTCCAGAGGTGTCCATAATGATCCTCACAGCTTGAAAATGCTCAGGATGGACAGATAACAAGTGTAGGTTAACCTGAAGTGTTTTTTCAGGCAAGTTGGCCAAAGGGGGAATATGATATGAGAAATATATATTGAGGCAGAAATGTCGGATCTCGAAATAAAACTTCACATTCTATTAACCCAAGGGCTCCAGCCATCAGTCAAAGCTCCGATGGGCCATCGAACGGCAAGGATCGAATTCAAGTTGTTGATACCGCAGATTATAGCTTTTCCCCACCGAGCAGGAGCTTTGTAGATTAAGTCAGGATCTCTGTTGTGCGATGGATGCGGCTGCATTGGCTAGAGTCAGTGTTGCTGGGAGGAACTGTAGCGGGCAGTTTGCATCCACAGAATGAGAGCATTTTGATGACCTATATAAAGAATCAAACGGGCAATCGACACTCGGTCAATGGGTTGGATCCCCTGTAGCCTTGATATGCTTAGCCTATTGGCTTGCTCACTGTCTGGCCTAAGGTGTATCCCGAAATACGTTTGCAGTTCTTCAATTTACAATTGACGCTTTTCTAAATCGGTTTCTTCCAATACACCAGCGCATCTTCTCCGTTGTAATACCCCTTGCGACGTCCCAGCCGTTGAAACCCTGCCGATTCGTACAGGCGGATTGCCGCTTGATTGGAAGCCTTTACCTCCAGAGTGGCCCAGCGGCAGCCTGCTGCTCTCGCTTGGTTCAGCAGTTCTTCCAGAATCCGCCGGCCCAAGCCCTGTTGCCGGTGCTCGGGATCCACCGCCAGAGAGATGATATGTGCTTCTTCTTCAATACGCCAGAGAATGCCGAAGCCCACCAGCTCTTTTGTCGTCTGCGTCGGCGAAGTGGGGTTTGGAGAGGGAAGGGGAAACTCGGCTCGGCCCGAGCCACACGAAGCGCCAACGGCAGCGGGTTCCGCCACTACCCCAATCACCGTGCTTGTGGGTCGTTCCAGCTCCGCTCGATACCCCTGTTCTCCCCAGTATCCTCCGTAACACCGTCGATCCAGCTCCAGCAGTTGGGGCAGGGCAGTGATGTCCAACAGCTGCAGCCGATAACTCGTACCGCTCATGGTGGCCTAGTCTCGCAATTCGCAGAATTCCGCCAACAACAACTGCCCCAAGGGATCGTCATCGGGAGCCGCGTAGGGCAAGGCTCTGCGGCTGATGCTCAAGATTTTGCCCCCCGATTGGGGATGGTGCTCCGCACCGCCTTCGCGAACAGGCTTGAATTCGTAGTCGATCCCTTCGGTGAAGCCGGCTTCCTGTAGGTAGTCTTGGGCGGCTTTGAGGATCCCTTCTCGCAGTTGCGCTTTGACCGCAGGGGCCATGAGGTGGCGAACAAACCACTGGGCGCTGGCGGGATCCACCTCGGCCAGGTATTGGAGGGCAGGGGTCAACACAGCAGGGCGCTCTTGAGGGGACAAGCCGTTCACCTGCTGAGCTACCGCGGGCACATCCCGCCGTTGCATCGCCTGGATCAGGGCTTGTGTGGCTGGAGAAAATGAGGGATCCTGCGCTTGGCTCATGGCTGGGGGTACCAGAGGGATTCGAGGGTGCGGACAAGGGCTGCTGCTTCGAAAGGAGAGGGAGCAGTCGGCAGACAGACGGTTACATGGCCCAGTTTTCGCCCTGGGCGGGCAGGGGTTTTGTGGTACCAATGCACCGTGGCATTGGGGAGCTGGGCCAGGCGCTGCCGCTTTTCTGGGTAATCGCCGGTGGCATGCTCATAGCCCAAGAGGTTCACCATCACTGCCCCCCCACACTTGAGGGAGGGATCCCCCAAGGGCAGGCCGAGGATGGCCCGCAGGTGTTGCTCGAATTGTGAGGTGTGGCAGGCTTCCAGGGTGTAGTGGCCGGAATTGTGGACCCGCGGCGAGATTTCGTTGATCCAGATCCCGGCCTTGGGGTGGGGCGGCGGCACCCAGAACAGCTCGATGCCAAACACGCCAACTGCACCCAATTTTTCCATCAGATCGGCTGCCAAGCGCCGGATCTCGGCCTCGGTGGTTAGGGGGATGCGGGCAGGCACCAGGACATGGCGGCAGATTTGCTCAATCTGCACAGTTTCCACCACCGGATAAACCCGGATCTCTCCCTTCAGCCCCCGCGCTACCATCACCGCCAGCTCCCGCTCAAACGGGATCCATTCCTCCAGCAATAGCGGGATCCCCTCAGATTGGCTAAGGGCCTGCTGCAAAGCCGCTCGCTCGTGCAAGATGCGGGTGCCCTGCCCATCGTAGCCCTGCCGCCGTCGCTTGAGCACCACCGGAAAGCCCAGTCCAGCCAGGTCTGCCGAATCCAACACCGCCTCCAGCGGAAAAAAAGTCGGCACCGGCAACCCCAACCGCGCCAGGAACTGCCGTTGGTGCAACTTGTCCAGCAGCGGCTCTAGCGTGCTGAGGCTGGGACGAAAGCGGGATCCCTCCGGATCCAGTTTTTTCAGCTCCGGCAGAGGGATAAACTCGTTTTCAAAAGTAACCACCGGGCAGCGCTCCAACAACTGGGCCGTGGCCTGGCTGTCGGCTGTGGATCCCCAAACCACCCCATCGGCCACTGCCACCGCCGGATCGGTGGGAGCAGCAGCCTGCACCACCAGCGGGATCCCCATCTGGCGAGCTGCCAAGGCCAACATCTGCGCCAACTGCCCGCCGCCAATCACCCCCACAGGTTGGGATCTCTGGTCTTTTGAGGATACCTGGGTTTCCACAGCCGTACCGTTATACTGGGTGGTGGGCCGCTGTCCATTGCTTCTTGGATCCAGAACCCCATTATGGAACCCCTTGCCCTCCAGCGCTAGGAGAAAAACGGTGGAACCCTCTCAACCGTCTGAGCCCAGAGCTTTGATTAACCGGGCTTTGGCAGATAAGGTCTTAACTCGCGCTGAACAACAGCAGATCCTCAATGCCGTCATGGCCGATCAAGAAATTTCCCCAGAAGAGCATGACTCTAGTCAATAATAAGCTCAACTATACTGAAAATAATGTATAATATGTTCAGTACGGATTACTA
>NZ_JANSIN010000063.1:0-13201 GCF_047462115.1 Synechococcus sp. R50.1
TCCTGCTCAGAGATAGGCAGGATGCGATCGCTTCTTTCCTGAACCATGTTCAGGAGAGTTCAGCGTGAATGTATCAGCTGTGGGTTGCTCCGCCCAAGGGCGTCGGCCTGTGGCAGAATCGAGCCAGCTTGCAGTGGCAAAAGGCTGCGCCGCTCAGGCGACTGGCTTGGCTATGGAAGACAAGATCAGAGCGGGAAGTGTGCTCAGGGGACGCTATCGCATTCTCCATCCCCTCGGGGAAGGAGGGTTTGGCGTAACCTACAAGGCGGTGGATCAAGACACCTTCGATAGCCCCTGCGTCGTCAAGCGCCTTCGCCCCCTCTCCACGGATCCCTATACGTTGGCCACGGCTCGCAAGCTCTTTGAACGGGAAGCCAAGGTTCTCAACCGGCTCAACCACTTCGACCAGGTGCCCCGCCTTTTGGCCCACTTCGAGCAGGATCAGGATTTTTACTTGGTGCAAGAGTTTGTTGCCGGGCATGATCTCAGCCAGGAGCTGATCCCGGGCAAGCCGCTGAGCGAGGCCGAGGTTTTGAAACTGTTGTGGGATATTTTGGAGATCCTGCGCCATGTACACGCCCACCAGATCGTCCATCGGGATATCAAGCCGGCCAACCTGATGCGCCGCGATGCCGATGGCAAGTTGGTGTTGATCGACTTTGGGGCAGTCAAGGAAGTGGGGCGGTTGGTCAGCCATGCCCCCGGCCAAACCCAGTTGGCGACCGTGATTGGCTCGGTTGGCTACATGGCGCCCGAACAGCTCAACGGCAAGCCCCAGCCCTGCAGCGACCTGTACTCCGTAGGGGTGCTGGCCATCCAAGCCCTCACCGGTCGTCCTCCCCATAAGATCCGGGATGATCCCCGCACCGGCCAACTGCTCTGGCGGGATTTGGTTCAGGTCAGCGAGGAGCTGGCCGAGATTTTGGATCGCCTGATCTGCCCCCACTGGCAAGAGCGCTTCCAGTCCGCTGCTGAAGTGTTGGAGGCGCTGCGGCCCCTGTTGCCTTTTCCCCAAGAGGCGACGCTCGGCGATGTTTCGGTGGATCAGGTTTTGGTGACGCGCCTGTTGGCCCGCGCACAGGAGAAAGCCCGCCAAGGGGATTTCCAGGGGGCGATTGCCGACTGCACGTTGGCCATTCAATTGGATCCCCAAAATAGCCGCGCCTACAGCCAGCGGGGCAGCGCCCGCTACAAAAGTGGGGACTTGGCAGGGGCCATCGCAGATTACACCCAAGTCATTCAACTGGCAGGGGACGCCCGCGCCTATTTCAACCGCGGCATTGCCCGCTACCGGCTGGAGGACTACGAGGGAGCTGTTGCCGACTACACCCAGGCTCTCGGCCTCAACCCACAATGGGCGGTGGCCTACTACAACCGTGGCAATGCTTACCGGCAACTCAATCAGCAGCAGCAGGCCATCGAAGACTATTCGCGGGCCATTGAGCTCAACCCGGAAGATGTGCGGGCCTATTTCAACCGCGGCGTGGTGCGCGGCCATCTGGGAGATGCGCAGGGGGCAGCAGCCGATTTTTCCGAGGTGATCAAGCGGGACCCTCAGGACGGGGAAGCCTACTTCAACCGGGGAGTGGCGCGGGTCCAGTTGTCAGATTTGCAAGGGGCCGTCGAGGACTACACCCAAGCGCTGCAGTTGGATCCTCGCCACGGCAAAGCCTATTACCACCGGGGCCTGGCCCGGCAAGCGTTGGGGGATCCCCAGGGGGCTGTTGAAGATTTTTCTCAGGCCCTATCCCTACGGTCTGCTGAGGCCACTGAGCTACCTGAGGCAGAGGCGGCAGCCCAGGCGGATCTCTACTTGCAGCGGGCCATGGCCTACCTGAGCAGCAACGCCCTGGAGTCGGCGCTGGCGGATTGTGAACAGGCTCTCCGCCTGGATCCTAAGCTGTCGCGGGCCTATCTCTGCCGGGGCTTGGCTCGCCAGGGGCTGGGGGATCCCGGCGGCGCTCTGACAGACTTCAACCGCGCCCTGGAGCTGGATCCCCAAATGGCCAAAGCCTACCTCAACCGGGGCATTGCCCACCTGGACTTGGGCAACATCGAAGCGGCTTTGTCCGACTTGAGCCAGGCCATTGCTTTGGATCCCCAAGATGCCAGTGCCTACAGCAGCCGCGGGCGAATCCATTGGCTGTTGGGGGATCCCCTGGCGGCTCTGCAGGATTACACGGCTGCCCTGGAGCGGGATCCGCAGAACCCTCAGCTCTACTTCAACCGCGGCCAACTCCATGCTGAGCGGGAAGATTGGCCGGCAGCCTGTGAGGACTTCTCGCAGGTGTTGCAGTGGGCGGCGAGGCCTGGGATCCCACGCGGGCCGGAGCTGCTGTTGAATGCCCATCTATGCCGTGGCATGGCACGGCAACGGCTGGGGGATTGGCAGGGGGCGCTGGCCGATTTCGACCAAGTCCTGCAAGGGGATCCTCAGTCGGGCTTGGCTTATTTCCATCGCGGCCAAGTGCGGGCTGCTCTGGGAGATGGGCTGGGGGCCATCCAGGATTACCACCAGGCTTTGGCGCTGGGGGTGGCAGTGGCCGAGGCGGATATCCGCCGAGATCTGGCGCGGGCCCAAATCCAGACGGGAGATCTGCAGGCGGCCTTGGAGCAGTTGAACGAGGCGGTGCGCTTGCAGCCGGAACGGCGGGATCTGCGCCAAGAGCGAGCTGAGTTGTGCCGACAGCTGGGCCGGTGGCCAGAGGCCATTGCCGACTACGACGAGGTGTTGCGGCAGGATCCTCAGGACTGGACGGCTTGGCTGGGACGGGGCATGGCCCATGGACAGGTGGGCAACTGGGATTCCGCCATTCAGGATCTCAGCCGGGTTTTGCAGCAGGATCCTGACCACAGGGAAGCGCTGTGGCACCGCGCACAGGCCCTGCAACAGTTGGGCCAGACCGTTGGCGAAAGCGGGAGGGAGTCCTTAGCAGCCTTGCAAGATCTCAACCGCTTGCTGCAGCAGGATCCCCAACACAGGATGGCCCGCTTGGCCCGCGGCTCTCTGTTGTTGACGTTGGCAGTGCGCGGCACCGTTCCTGCAGCGGGCGTAGCCTTGGAGCAGGCCGAATCCGACTTCGACCAAGTCATCCAAGAACAAGCCCAAGACGGGGAACAGTCCCGGCAGCTCTATCTGGAGGCCCACCTGAAGCGGGCCCACATCCGCCGCCTGCGCCACAACCTGGAGGGGGCAATAGCCGATTGGGATCGGGTCTTGGAGCTGGCCAGCCCAGGGGATCCAGAAGTGCTGGTCACCGAAGCCCTGTTGTATCGGGGCTTGTGTCGCCAAGAGAGGGGGGATCTGGCTGGGGCGTTGGCCGATTTCACGGCGCTGATCCAGCAGCAACCGCAGGCTTCTCAGGCTTTTGCTTTGCGGGCAAGGGTGCATCTGGCTTTGGGGGATCAAGAGGCGGCATTGGCGGATCTCAACCAAGCTCTGAGCCTCGACCAGAACTGGGGGGTGGCCGATGCTGCCCTGGCCTACCGTCAACGGGGGGATCTACACCGGCAGGCCAATTGCCCTGAGCTGGCCATTGCCGACTACACGCAGGCCCTGGCCTTGAACCCCCAGGAGCGCCCTGCTTTGCTCTGCCGAGCTCTCTTGTGGGATCGCGCGGGACAGACGGACAAAGCTTTGGAAGACTACACCCGACTGCTGCAACTGGAGCTGGATCCCCAGGAGCGGGTCTGGGTTTTGAACAACCGCGGCTGGGCCTACGCCCAACAGGGGGATTTTTCGGCGGCCATCCGCGACTACGACCAAGCCATAACACTCTGCACTGCTGACGCGAGCGATAGGGATCCCTGCCACCTCAAGGCCCACCTCAACCGCGCCCTGGCCCGGACTGCCCTTGGGGATTGGCAGAGAGCCTGCCAGGATTTCCAGGCTGCCCTCCAGATGCAAGGGTACGAAGGTCGGCTTTTGGAAGACGTTATCGCTAGTTATTTCAAAATAGGTTGAGACACTTCCCAAAGGCTCCACGCCGTCGCCGCGGCCACCTCCAACCTCTCTTAGAAATCGATGGGATTTGAATGGACAGTTAGAGGGATCGGCTCAAGCCTCCTCCGCCACTTCTCCCGTCTCGGGCCGCAGCAGCGGAAAGGCAATGACATCGCGAATGCTGGGAGCGTCGCACAGCAGCATCACCAAGCGGTCGATCCCCACGCCCAGGCCGCCGGTGGGGGGCAGGCCATATTCCAAGGCGGTGAGGAAGTCTTCATCCAGAAAGTGGGCCTCCTCATCTCCGGCTGCCTTCAGGGCTGCCTGGGCCTCCAGCCGCTGCCGCTGATCCACCGGATCGGTGAGCTCGGAGTAGGCGTTGGCCGTCTCCCGCCCAACGATGAACAGCTCGAAGCGCTCGGCCAACCCCGGTTTGCTGCGGTGAGGCTTGGTAAGAGGACACACATCCAGGGGGTAGTCCAGAACAAAGGTGGGCTGGCGCAGGCGGCTCTCGCAGCAGTGCTCAAAGGCTTTGACCAGCAACTTGCCAGGGGAGTCCTGGGGTGAGAGATTGGGGATCCCTTGGGCGGCCAAGGCGGGCAAGAGCTCTTCAGGGCATCCCTTTTCCACATCGATGAAAATGCCAGTGGCCTCCTCCACCAGCTCCTGCATCGTCACCCGTCGCCAGGGAGGGGTGAGGTCGATGGCTTCCCCTTGGTAGGTGAGCTGCAGGGATCCCCGCACCGCCAGGGCGGCGTTGCAGACCAGGGTTTCCGTCAGCTCCATCATGGTGTGGTAGTCGGCGAAGGCTTGGTATGCCTCCAGCGAGGTGAACTCCGGGTTGTGGCGGGTGGAAATGCCTTCGTTGCGAAAGACCCGCCCAATTTCATAGACTCGCTCGATCCCGCCCACCACCAATCGCTTTAGGTGCAGCTCGGTGGCAATGCGCAAGTAGAGATCCAGATCCAGGGCGTTGTGGTGGGTAACAAAAGGCCGCGCCTCCGCCCCGCCGGGGAGCACCTGCAACACGGGCGTCTCAATTTCCACAAAACCTCGCTCTTCCAGAGTCTGCCGCAGGGAGCGGATGATCTGGGCGCGGTCGAGCAAGGTCTGCTTGACCTCAGGGTTTACGATGAGATCGACGTAGCGCTGGCGGTAGCGTTTCTCCACATCCCGCAGGCCATGCCACTTGTCCGGCAGGGGCAGCAGGGCCTTGGTCAGCACTTGGTATTCATCCACCCGCACCGACAATTCCCCTTTTTCGGTACGCTTCAGGCAGCCCTTGGCCCCCAGCCAATCGCCCACGTCGATGAGCTTGTCCAAGTTCTTGAAGGCCAACTCCCCCATATGCTCCGTCAGCCGTTGCTTCTCCAGGTAAAGCTGGATGGTGCCGGAGCGATCCTGAAGGGTAAAGAAAGCCAGCTTGCCCATGACCCGCCGCGCCCGGATCCGACCGGCCACCGCCACCTGCACATCCTCCCGCTCGCCGCCGGGCTCTAGGTCGGCAAATTGCTCCTGCAGCTCGGCAGCCAGATGGGTAACAGGAAAAGAATAGGCATAGGGCGGGATCCCTTGTTCCCGCAGGTGTTGGGCTTTTTCCAATCGGGCGGCCCGCTGGGCAACTTCGCTGCTGCTGGGGAGGGTAGACATGGCGGTGGATAGGCAATGGACAATGGAAGCCCCGTTAGGGACGGGATTTTTCAGGCTGCCGGCGGTGCGATCGCGTTAGCGGGACGGAGTCCTTTGCCGTGGGAACGCAGCAGCTCCAGAAGGGCTTCAGCCCGCTGGCGTTCTCTTTCGGCCCGTTGATGTTCCAAAGCAGCCTTCTCTTCCCCGGTGGGCAAAACCTGCCCCTCCCGATCACACCAGCGTAGCCATTCCGTGTTCACGCCCTCGAAGGATCCCTGCCAGAGGGTTAAGCCCAGACCGATCGCGTTAGCGGGACGGAGTCCTTTCGCGTTAGCGGGACGGAGTCCTTTCGCGTTAGCGGGACGGAGTCCTTTCGCGTTAGCGGGACGGAGTCCTTTGTCCTCCAGCCAGGTGGACTCGAAGGGGACAAATTCACCTCCCCGCCGCTGAAAAAGGGCCAGAGGGGATCCCTGCAGTTCCCTTAGTTGCCGCAAGGGAGAGGCTACGCCCGCTGTGCGATCGTAGACCGCGTAGTAGCTGACGCCGGCGCGGGCATAGTCTTTGCGTTTGCGGCCCAGCTCTTCCCCTTTGCGCTTGGAGACAATCTCAATGACCACATCCGGCGGCTTACCCATCTCCCAGACCAGGTAGGTGCGATCTTCCTTGCGCTCAAAGCTGGCGGGGGGAGCCACCTCCAGGCTGAGCATCACATCGGGCACCAGGGGAGGCAGTTTGAGGGCATAGAACAGACCGACATTGGCCGTGGCCAAAAAGGGGATCGGTTCCCCGGTGTCTTTGGCCTTGGGCTGGAATGAGGTGTAGAGGGCACCGGTGAGCAGGCGCTGCAGCTTCTCCGAGTGAATGCTGTCCACAGGCTCATCGTCCTCGATGACCAGGTCACTAATATCCGGTGGCTCTGGCAGAGGAAATGCCGCCTCCGGCATCGAGGGCTGGACTGGGCTGGAGAGTGCAGAAACCATGCTCACCGGGATCCGTTGCTGGTGTTGCTAACTACGGACTAGGGCTCAGCTAAGGCTGCTGAGCTGTTTGCCCAGCAGGCGTAGCCTTTTTCGAGGGTAACAAAAGTTTTCGGGAACATGATGGACATGCCACCGAAGCAGCGGATGCCGAGCTTGGCCTTTGGAGATAGGCGCAGCAGAGCCCAGCAGCCGGCGACGGGTGGAAGGCAAGGGGATGTTCACTCTGCGCTCTGGGAACCGGGCACAGCCACCAGCAGGGCTTCCAACACCCGCTGCACCCGACTCAGGCGCAGGCCGTGATCCGACAACACAGGGCTGTTGGGGATGATGGCGTGGCGAAACCCCAGTTTGCTGGCTTCTTTCAAGCGCTGCTCCAACTGGGCCACCGGGCGCACCTGCCCCCCCAGTCCCACCTCGCCAATCAGGACTGTAAAAGGATCCACTTGGCGATCCCGGAAGCTGGCGGCCACGGCCACTGCTACCCCCAAGTCGGCAGCTGGCTCGGCTACCTGAATGCCGCCGGCAGAGGCGATGTAAGCATCGTATTTGGAAAGCGGGATCCCCACCCGTTTTTCCAGCACAGCCAAGATCTGCAAAAAGCGGTTGATTTCAATGCCGGTGGAGGTGCGGCGGGGGGAGCTGTAGCTGGTGGGGCTGACTAGGGCCTGCACTTCCACCACCAAGGGGCGGGTGCCCTCGCAGGCAACGATGGTGGCTGTTCCGGGCATGGCCTGATCCCGGCTACTCAAAAAAAGCTGCGAGGGGTTCTCCACCTCCACCAAGCCAGAGGCGGTCATCTCAAAAACACCCATTTCCTGGGCTGCCCCAAAGCGGTTTTTGACGGCGCGCAATAGGCGGTGGCTTTGGAAGCGATCCCCCTCAAAGTACAAGACCGTGTCCACCAAATGCTCCAGCACCTTCGGCCCGGCCAGGGATCCGTCTTTGGTAACATGGCCTACAATCAGCAGAGCCACCCCCAGTTTTTTGGCCAGCCGCATTAACAGGCCGGTGCATTCCCGCACCTGGGAAACGGATCCCGGCGCCGAGGTGAGTTGCCCCCAGAAGATGGCTTGGATGCTGTCGATCACTGCCACCCGCGGTTGCAGAGCTTGAATCTCCGCCACAATGGCCTCCAGATCGGTTTCTGCCAACAGGTAGAGCTGCTCGCTTTCTACCCCTAGCCGTTCGGCGCGCAGCTTGATCTGTTGAGCCGATTCCTCCCCCGACACGTATAAGATGGGCCCGCTCTTGGCCAGGTGGGCAGCGCTCTGCAGCAGCAGGGTGCTCTTGCCAATGCCCGGATCCCCGCCAATCAACACCAGGGATCCCGGCACAATGCCACCTCCCAACACCCGGTCAAACTCGCCATAGCCGGAGGAGAGGCGAGGGTGGCGATCTGAGGAGACCTGGGAGAGGGGGAGGGCCGACCGGGGGATCCCATTGGCGCGGTTGGACCTAGGAGCGAGGGCTTGGGCCCGTGGGGACTTGGCCGCTGGGGCGACGACCACTTCCGTCAGGGTGTTCCAGGCGCCGCAATGGTCGCAGCGGCCCAAAAACTTGGCATAGCGCTCGCCGCACTGGCTGCACTCCCAGACGGTTTTGGCCTTGGCCATGAATGGGGATCCCGCTCTTTGAGGAGTGAGAAGGGAGAAGTGAGAAGGAAGGAGTGAGAAGTGAGGAGTGAGGATCCACTCTCTTTGCTCTCTTCTCTCTGCTCTCTCCTCTTCCTACTCAGGATATCCGCCAAGGACTCCGTCCGAGTATCGCGACCGGCTGCTGCTAGGTGTGGGACACAGGAACAGCAGGAATGGGCAGCTCCGGCAAGGCCAGGGATCCACACTGGGCGTGGTGGCGCAGCAGGTGGTCGCAGAGCACCAGGGCCACCATCGCCTCCACCATCGGCACCGCCCGCGGCAGCACACAGGGATCGTGGCGTCCCCGCGCCGCCAAAACCGTCTCTTGCCCATCGAGGGTGACGGTGTTTTGGGCCTGGCGAATGGTGGCGGTGGGTTTAAAGGCCACCCTTAGGAGGATATCTTCTCCGTTGCTGATGCCCCCCTGGATGCCGCCGGAGCGGTTGCTGCGGGTACGCCAGCCGGCAGGGGTCATGTAAAACTCGTCGTTGTGCTGCTTACCCGTCAAGTAGGTGCCGGCAAACCCAGAGCCGATCTCAAACCCTCTGCTGGCCGGCAGGGACATCACCGCCTTGGCCAAATCGGCCTCCAGCTTGTCGAACACCGGGGATCCCAGTCCGCGGGGCACGTTGCGGGCCACACATTCCACCACACCCCCTAGGGAATCCCCCTCCCGCGCCGCCTCTTCGATTTTTTGGATCATCGCTGCTGCCGCTTCTGGATCGGGGCAACGGACGATGTTGGCCTCCACCTGCTCTGCAGTTACCGAGCTGGGATCCACCTGGGCTTCCACGTCTTTTACCCGCTGCACGTAGGCCAGGATCTCCACCCCTGCCGCTAGGCGCAGGATCTTCTTGGCAATGGCCCCTGCCGCCACCCGGCCAATGGTCTCTCGCGCTGAGGCCCGTCCTCCCCCCTGCCAGTTGCGGATGCCGTACTTGGCTTGATAGGTGGCATCGGCATGGGAGGGGCGGAAGGTGGTGGCCATTTCGCTGTAATCCTGGGGGCGGGCATCCTGGTTGCGTACCAGGATGTGGATGGGGGTGCCAAGGGTGAGGCCCTGGAAGACTCCCGAAGTGATCTCGCAGCGATCGGCTTCCTGGCGCGGCGTGGTGATGGAGCTCTGGCCAGGGCGACGCCGATCCAGCTCCGCTTGAATGTCGGCCTCGGTCAACGGCAGGCGGGGCGGACAGCCATCTACCACCACCCCCACTGCCCCACCGTGGGACTCGCCGTAGGTAGTAACCGAAAACAGGACGCCGAAGGAGTTGCCGTTGGCCATGGGATCCCGAACTTTTGGGTTTGCAACTTTGTCTTGCAACTATTCTGCAACAGGGGGCTGCCCGGCGGCGCGGTGCCACTGACGGCAGCAGGCGATCCCCCGCAACACCAGGTGAGGATCCCAATGTAGTGGAGTGAGAAGTGAGGAGTGAGGAGTGAGGAGTGAGGCTCTCTTCTCTCCGCTCTTTCCTCTCTGCTCTCTGCTCAAGGACTCCGTCCCGCTGTCGCTAACGGGGTTTTGCCGGTAACTTTGCAGGTGGGAGTAGAGCCACTCCCCATCCCCGCCGGTCAGCAGCAAAGGGCCTTGGGGAAAGCGGCGACGCCAGTCGGCAATAAACTCCCGCAACCCCGCCAGCAGAGTGTGGAGAATGCCGCTGCGGATGGCAGCCACGGTGTCAGTGGCCCAGCGGGGGGGTAAGGGAGAGCAGGGATCCCAGTGGATTTTGGGCAGCCGAGCAGTGTAGTCGGCCAACGCTTGCGCCTGCAGCCCTAGGCCGGGCAAGATCGCCCCCCCCACCAGGGATCCGTCGCAATCTGCTCCCGTCAAGGTCAGGGCAGTACCCGCGTCGATCACCAAACAAGGCCAGCCGTAGTGGATCCCGGCAGCCCACAAGGCCAAGGCCCGATCCAGCCCCAGCCCTGGGTAGGGATCCCGCAGCGGCACCTGCGATAGCTCCAATCGATGCACCCAAGGGGATTCCGGCGGCAGGGGAGCAGAGCCCACAGGAGCCAGCCACAGCTCTGTCTGCTGCGGCCAGGACAAGGGCTGGTGGGCAGGAAACTGCTCCACCTTCACCAGGGTCTCCCCCACAAACCAGCCCCAGCGCACGTGAGTGTTGCCCAGCACGGCTGCCAGCCATTCACGACAGCGGTGCGAAGCGCTGAGATCTGCCCCCTCCTCAAAACTCATGCAGCAGCTCTGCCTCCACGCGAAACAGCTCCACCGGCTGGTCGACAGGGATCCCGGCCAACCTCTTGGCAGTGGCGAGCTGCCATTCCGTCGTCAAAGCTTCTCCCGGCAGCAACACCGCCCCCCGTGTTCCGGAGCGGATAAACAAGCCCGTGCGGGTTGGATCCACCTGCTCCACGGCGGCGAAAGGACTCCGTCCGAGTAGCGCGATGGGCACCACCCGCCGCACAATGGCCACCTGAATGGCTGCTGACTCCAGCTCCCCAGGTCGCAGAGGCACGTAGCGCCAGTCGCGGGTCACAGCCCCCACCGCCGCCCGGATGGTGGCCCTGGCCAGATCCTCACCGCTGGGATCCAAGCTGCCCCAGCAGCCGCGGGGCCGACCTTCTGTACTCACTGTTACAAAAACCCCCGCTGAGCGCTGCCAGTGCGGTGGGATCTCGTCTGGAGGTGGCAGCACCTGGCCGGTGGCGAAGTAGTGGGCAATGGCCTGACGCGCCAGTGCCGGCAGGGTGTCAGGGAGAGGTGGTCGCCGGGTGGGGGAGGGGATCCCTTCTGAATCGGACTCCGTCCCGCCAGTGCGATCCCGTAAGCGGTGCGAGGCACCCATGGACTCCGGCGGAGGAACAGGGGCAGTTGTCTCAGAAGGCTGCGGCAGGGATCCCGTCCACAAGCCCAGCCCCGCAGCCAGGAGCAGGCCGAGAAGACCCAGCAATCGAACCGTGAAGTGAACTCGGCAGGTGAACACCCAAGAGAATCCCGTTGGTGGTCACAACAACCGTACTCTAAAAGCTACGCCCTCTCTGCTGCAAATACTTGAAAACGGTGTTCAAATCCTTGTCGCCGCGCCCAGAACAGTTGACCACTACCCGTTGCTGGGATCCGAGCTGTGGGGCCAAAGTTTTCAGGTAGGCCAGCGCATGGGCCGTCTCCAGCGCGGGGATGATCCCTTCCAGCCGCGACAGCAGCAGCAACGCCTCTACGGCCTCATCATCGGTGGCAGCGTAGTACTCGGCTCGTCCAATTTCTTTCAGATAGCTGTGCTCGGGCCCTACACCGGGGTAATCCAAGCCGGCGCTGATGGAGTGGGCCTCCTGCACCTGCCCTTCTTCATCCTGCAGTAGGTAGCTCATGGCTCCATGCAGGACTCCAATCCGACCGCGGTTGAGGGTGGCAGCGTGGCGGGGCGTGTGCAGCCCTTCTCCGGCGGCTTCGATGCCGATCAGTCGCACCCCTGGATCCCGGACAAACTCGTTAAACAGGCCCAGGGCATTGGATCCGCCTCCCACACAGGCCAGCAGCACATCCGGCAGCCCTCCCCACTTCTCCTGGCATTGCTGCCGCGTCTCCTGGCCGATGACATCGTGAAAGGCCCGCACCAGCTTCGGGTAAGGGTGGGGCCCTGCCACCGTACCGATCACATAGTGGGTGGTCTCCACATTCGTCACCCAGTCGCGGATCGCCTCCGACAGAGCATCTTTGAGGGTACGCGTGCCCGCCTCCACCCCCCGCACCTCAGCGCCCAAAAGGCGCATTCGCTGCACGTTGGGGGCCTGCCGCTCCATATCCAGTGCCCCCATGTAGATAACGCATTCCAGCCCAAAACGAGCACACACGGTTGCCGTGGCCACCCCATGTTGGCCGGCGCCAGTCTCGGCAATGATCCGCCGCTTGCCCATACGCACTGCCAGCAGGGCCTGGCCAAGGGCGTTGTTAATTTTGTGGGCGCCGGTGTGGTTGAGATCTTCCCGCTTCAGGTAGATCTGCGGGCCACCGTAGTGTTCTGTGAGCCGCTGGGCAAAGTAGAGAGGGCTGGGCCGCCCGACAAAATCCCGCAGCAGGCTGTGAAACTCAGCGCGAAAATCGGGATCCCGCCAGTGATGCTCAAAGGCTTCCTCCAGCTCCGTTAGGGCGCTCATCAAGGTTTCCGGCACAAACCTGCCCCCAAACGGCCCAAACCGCCCCTGGGGATCCGGACGCACCTGCGGGTCAAGGGGATCCAAAACACGAGGGGAAAAAGCAAAAGAAGCTGAGGTCATGGCAGAGTCCGTCCGGGCCTTGTAGCCTGCAACTAGAGAGAGGCTTTCCCATTCTACAGAAGGAAGGGGCGATGACCAGTCTCGCCTCTCTTCTTCTGCCGTGGGATCCCGAAAAGTTGTTTTGAACAAGGGTCTTCCCAGGATTTTTAAGATAAGGCCGTCCGATTTTGAGGCGGCCTTATGGACAAGCATCTGCAAGAGTTGCTCCAGCAAGAAGATCAAAAGCGCAGAGATGAAGAGGTGCGGCGCACCTATGCCCTTTCTCAAAAGTCCGAGGGGATGGTGATCCTTCTGTCTATTCTGCTTGCCTTCGGAGCCTACCTCTACACGCGGCGGTGGAAAGCTTTGATGGTTTTTCTGGGCTGGTGTTTCTTCCTTGGCGTGTTGTTTAGCGACGACGAGGGAGAGGTTTCCCTACCCGGACTGTTTCTGGCCTCCACCTGGGCAGCAGTAGACAACTGCGGCGCTATCCAGCGGGCAAGAGAAGAAATTGAACGGCTGCGCTCCGGCCAAAACCCTGATGTTGATCGGCAAACTTAAACTTGGTCGACAAAACAAAATAGTGGCCCAAAAATCGGTATTTTATTTCAAACTCTCGAAAAAGATGCTATACCTACTATTTCAAGTGGCACCCAGATACAAGCGGCGCAACCGACCCATTCTCAACGGCAGTGAAACTTGGATTCCTATTCCCTTTGTCTTTTGGGAAAGAGCATGCCTCTAACCCCCAAAACCCTGAACTTTGCTGAATTTACTGAGCTTTAGGCGGTTTGGCAAAAGTCATT
>NZ_JANSIN010000064.1:0-13000 GCF_047462115.1 Synechococcus sp. R50.1
GATGTTCAAGTATTTTATTGACGACCCTGATTTAGAGCATCTCATTATTGATTCAACCATGGTTCGAGCGCACTCCTATGCTGCTGGAAAAAAGGGGAGCAAGCTTTGGGGAGAAGCCGGGGGGATACAGCACTAAGATTCATGTGAGTGTAGATAGGTTGGGAAATCCGCTGGAATTGAGGATAACTGGCGGAGAAAGGAACGATATTACTCAAGGGGAAGAATTGATAGAGGTCTGGCAGAGAGAGGATACCAATAAGTTGATTGAGAAGATAGGGGAAGCTCAAGCGGTTATTCCGCCTAAAAGAAATAGAAAGATGCAGCGGCATTATGACAATAAAGAAAGGCATTTAATCGAATGCTTTTTTCAAAAGTTAAAGCAGTACCGGCATCTATTTTCCCGTTTTGACAAATTGGCAAGAAACTTCTTGAGTTTTCTCTATCTCGTCAGTGCTCTCTTTTGGCTCAAATAAAAGATCAACACAACCTAGTTTGAATCGAAATGACTATGACGACAAAAAGTTGAACCACGCACCTCTGTATGGAAGGGCTCCCCTTCCTGGGGAAAGTCCTCGCGGAAATGGGCTCCTCGGCTTTCTTCCCGCAGCAGCGCCCCCTGCGCTACAAGACGGGCGAGCAAAAGCAGACTGCCTGCCTCAGCCTCTTCCCGGCTGGCCCAAGGCTTTTCCTGCAGGGGAAGTTCCTTGACAAAGGCCAGAAAAGCCCGCAGCCGTGTTCCCTCGCGCACAACGCCCAAAGCTTCCCCAACTCGCTGCCTCAGAGCCGGCACGATGGAGGGAGATGCCGCCAGAACGGGTAGCCTTTGCAGTCGCCGGGCGAAGCTCACCTCTCCCAAGTCTTGCAAGGCAGCCAAAGCAGCCCGCTTGCCCATAACCAGCCCCTCCAAGAGACTATTGGAAGCCAAACGATTGGCCCCGTGTAGCCCCGTGGAAGCCACCTCCCCGGCAGCATAAAGGCCCGGCAGTCCGGTGAAGCCGAAAGTGTCCGTTCGGATCCCACCCATCACGTAGTGAGCGGCGGGAACAACCGGCAGCAGATCCTTGGTGGGATCCAACCCCAAGGCGCGGGCAGAAGCAACAACGGTGGGAAAACGCTCCTCCAGATGTTCGACGACCCGCAGATCCAGGTAGGTTCCCCCTGTCTGCTGCCGCTCCCAGAAAACGGCTCGAGCTACCACATCCCGCGGCGCCAGCTCTCCCCGCTCCGCATACCGAGGCATGAAACGCTCCCCCAAGGCGTTGAGGAGAACAGCCCCTTCTCCTCTTACTGCCTCGCTCACCAGCGCTCCATTGGGCAAGGCCGTGGGGTGAAATTGCACAAACTCCAGATCCCTGAGAGTGGCCCCTGCCCGCCAGGCCAGCACCATCCCATCGCCGGTAGCTCCCGAGGGAGCTGTCGAGACGGGGAAGAGGCTGCCAAATCCTCCCGTAGCCAGGAGAACTGCCCCGGCCCTCACCTCCACCGGCCCTTCAGGGCCAAGAAGCAAGGCCCCCCCTACCCTGTCCCCCGCCAGCAAAAGGCTTAGGGCTGTGTAGCCCTGCAAAGGCAGCCTGTTGAGGCGAGCCAGCAAACCTCTCAGAAGCCACAGTCCGCTCCGATCCCCCCCCAAATGGCGTACCCGCGCTTGGGAGTGGCCCCCTTCCCGGACAGGTTGGGGATGGAAAGGAAGGCCCCAGCGCAAAAGTCTCTCCAGGTGCAAGGGTGCTTCCTCCACAATGGAGCGAGCCACCTTTTCTTCCACCAGGCCGCGGCCCGCTTGCAAGGTGTCTTGGATATGGGCTTCTACGTCCGCCTCATCCACAGGAAAAGCCACCCCACCCTGCGCCCAAGGGGTAGAGCCAGAGGGAAGGGGATCCTTGCTTACCACCAGAGTTGTCGCCCCCTGGGCTTCGGCCCACAGGGCTGCGTACACCCCCGCCACCCCCGCTCCCAGGATCAGCAGATCAGTTTGCCATCGCACTAGCGGTGCGATTTCCCTGCCGTAGGCATAGCACTCTTGCAGCAGCGCCACGTAGTCCTTGCGCTCCAATTTAAGCCCCGGCGGGCACTGCCAGCATGGCCAGGATGGAACGGCGAGCCTTCTCAGCCACCTCCTGGGGCACCTGGATCACGTAGCGCATCTCCTGCAGGGAGCGGTAAATCTTTTCCAAGGTAATCTTCTTCATGTACTCGCAGACGGCTTCTGCCTTGACAGGGATGAACGTTTTGTCTGGAGCTTCTTTCTTGAGCCGGTGAAGAATGCCCACCTCGGTGGCCACCACAAACTCGCGGCTTTCTGAAGCTTTGGCGTAGCGCACCATGCCCTCGGTGGAGAGCAGCTTGGCATCCGGTTTGAGGAAGAGACAGCTAGAGCCGCAACTGCACTCCGGGTGAATGAGGAACTCTGCTCCAGGGTGCTCTTCCACCATCGCCTTGAGGTGCTCTTCCCGGATGCCAACGTGCACGTGGCACTCTCCCGGAAAGAGATCCAGCTCCCTTCCGGTTACTTGAGCAACGTGGGCTCCCAGAAACATATCCGGCACGAAGAAGATGGGGCGATCCGGGGGCAGGCTGGCCACCACTTGAACTGCGTTGGCGCTGGTTACGCAGACATCTGCCAGAGCCTTGATCTCGGCAGCGGTGTTGACGTAGGCCACCACCAGGCCCTCAGGGCAGGCTGCCTTCCACCGCAGCACATCTTGCGGGCGAATGCTATCGGCCAAGGAACAGCCCGCCTCCAGATCCGGCAGCAGCACCGTCTTTTCCGGGTTAAGGATGGCAGCCGTCTCCGCCATAAAATGCACGCCCGCAAAGACAATCACCTGGGCGCTCGTCTTTTGAGCCTCCCGAGCCAGTCCTAAGGAGTCTCCCACAAAGTCCGCCACCTCTTGAACTTCGGGGAGCTGATACGAATGCGCGAGGATAACTGCCTGCCTTTCCTGTTTGAGCCGGGCAATCTCCTGGACGGTCACGTCAGCGTTGCGTAGCAATAGAGTTTCTCCTTATCATTCTCGACTTCTTGTCGCGACAGCGTTGCGTAGCAATAACGGCTTTGTTCCTCTGTAAGCTGGACGCGATCTGAGGACTTTGTCCCGCTAATGCGTTTGCAGGAGCAGCGCGCAGCGATAGCAGAAAGCGTATCTCCTGCAGTTGGCTGACTCTGCTTTAGCCAAGACGCTCGGAGAAGCCTTTCGCGGCGCTCGGTTGAGCTGGAGCTGGGCCTAGGTTGTTTTCCCAAAGTAGCATCGGTTGCGACGGCGTTGCGCAGCAGTAAAACAGCATCTAGCGAGGACTTGGCTCAGGTTGACATTCCCCCCTGCATAAAGGCAGGGGATTCTTTCAAGCACTCCGCGCCGTCATAGGCGTTCGCGAAAGCGTCGTGTAGCAATGAAGCAGAGGCCGTCCCAGGGGGCGGGGCTTGTTCGCTTTAGCAGCGCGGAGCGCTAAACCCGGTTTTCTTGGTCAGGCAGTGTAGTAGGCCGTGCCTTTGTTGACGAAGTCCAGCGTATAGGCAGCCCGGTAGTTGATGGTTGGCTCAAACACGCCGGCCACTGTCATGCTGTCGAAGAAGTCTTGCCAGCGTTTGTCGGTCATGGCGCCAATGCCTTTTTCCAACGCATCGCCGGACAAGATGATGCCGTACTCCTGCAATTTCTCGAAGCTGTAGGCCAACTGGGCATCGGTCATCTCCGGGTTGTCCTGCTTGATCAAGCGATAGGCCGGACGGGGATCCTCCAAGAAGCTGTACCAGCCTTTGATAGAGGCATCCACGAATCGCTCCACCAAGTCGGGCTTGGTTTTCACCAGTTGGCGACGGGTTTCGATGGTGGTGGCATAGGGTTTGTAGCCCAAATCCGCCAGGAGGAAGACCACCGGCTCAAATCCCCCTTCCCGTTGGATGGCAAAAGGCTCGGATGTCAGATAGCCTTGCTGAGCTGAGCTGGGATCCGCCAAAAAGGGGCCGGGGTTGAAGTTATAGGGGCGAACTTGGTCGTCGGTGAAGCCAAAGCGGGCCTTTAGGTAGGGCCAGTAGGTGGCAAGCCCCCCTTTCGAGACAAAGATAGGCCGGCCCTTGAGCTCTTCAAAGCGCTGGGTGCCGGGGTGGGTCATGATGATCTGCGGGTCTTTTTGAAAAATGGCCGCCACGCACACCAAGGGGATCCCTTCTCGCACAGCATTGATCACCCCTGTGCTTCCCCCCATGGCAAACTCGGCAGCTCCACCGGCCAAAACTTGGGTGATGTTGATGCCGGGGCCACCCATCTTGATGGTTACATCCAGGCCATGCTCGCGGTAGATGCCGGTCGCCACCGCCTGATAGAAGCCGCCATGTTCCGCCTGAGCATACCAGTTGGTAGCATAGGAAACGCGATCCAGGCCGGATCCCTGAGCCACGATCAGGGTGGGAGAGGGTTTGCGCTGAGCTTGGGCGCCCCCTGCCGCCAGCAGACCGCCCCCAAGGGCTGCGGCTCCCACTTTGAGAAGCTGACGGCGGCTCAGAGCCTTGGTGTTCGAGTCAGAGGGTTGAGACGAAGCCATAATCCATTCTCCCTAAGCTAATCCTTGCAAGGTGTGAGGGGGCCAAAGATGCAGGTACAGCCTATTGAGGGGCTACGGATACGGTTGTAAACCTACTTGTTCTAAACCTCATCGGAGTCAAGCCTCAGAAACACGATGTTTTGTATCCCTTAAGTTTTGTATCCCTTAATTTGTGAACAGGCTGTAACTTGCGACACCCCATTAAGCCAGAAACCCTTGGGCAGAGCGGTATCTCCGGCTACCGGCACTTGCAGACGAGAGCCATTGGCGTTCGGTTCCATCGGCGGGAGGCCAAGCTGCCCTGGGGCCAGCACCTCAGTTCGCAAATGGCAAGAGGAACAAAACCCGAAACCAGCCTTGCCCTGGTCTATCCCAAACCTGTAGCCACCGAACATGACCGGCGCTCGAAGTAACCTGCAGATCTCATTCTGCCGCAATCTTGCTGGGTCAAAGAGCCCCACCCCTTGAGCATTTGCCGGAGCTGTTGGCAATTTATCCCCGGTCGGGATGGAGTTGCGGCCAATTGGAGAGCTTGCTTTCTAGAGCTTGCTTTCTGCTAAGGCAACCCGCTATGCTACCGCCCAGATTGAGGCATTCTCCCGTGGCAAGTCAGCAGCTTCGTGTCTATGTCCCCCCTCACCCGCTCATTAAGCACTGGCTAACCGTGGCTCGGGATGCGGAGACGCCCATGCCCCTGTTTCGCACGGCCATGTCGGAGCTGGGCCGCTGGCTAACCTATGAGGCGATGCGGGAGTGGATCCCCACCCAAACCGTTCAGGTGCAAACCCCTTTGGAACCCGTTGCCGCGGAGGTCATCGCGCCGGATACCCTGCTGGGCATTGTGCCTGTATTGCGGGCTGGCTTGGCGATGCTGGAAGGCTGTCAGGCCCTTTTGCCCCAGGCGCGGATCTTTCACATTGGCATGGTGCGGGATGAGGAAACGCTGCAGGCCAGTTGCTACCTCAATCGCCTTCCAGAGCGGATCCCTGAGCAGATGCGCATTCTCATTCCCGAGCCGATGTTGGCCACCGGGGGCACGCTGCTGTGGGTTTTGGATGAGCTGAAAAAGCGGGGGGCGGATCCCAGCTTGGTCCGGATTGTCTGCGCATTGGCAGCGCCCCCAGGGTTACAGCGGTTGGGATCCCACTACCCGATGGTGCAAATTTTCTGCGCCATGATCGACGAGCGGCTGAACGATCGAGGGTTCATTTTGCCCGGGCTGGGGGATGCAGGGGATCGTGCCTTTGGCACAGAAAACTAGCCACTGACCCACTCAATCTGTCTGTCTTCTCTGCTGCTGGTTTTTGAGCCAAGATCTTCGGCGACACACGCATTCTGTAGTGCTCAATCGAGCTTTTACCACTTCTGGCGCACGGATTGCCCATTCACCCAGATGCTTTGAGGGAGAGCATTTGAGGCTAACCCCCCTCAGATTGGTCAAGCTATTGGATCATGGGTAATGTTGGCCGCTTCAGGGATCCCGGTCGCGCTACTTGCAATTCTGACGGGGCCAGCACCTTTTCCCTTCCTGCGCCTATGCGACTTGTCCTTACCAGTTTGGATGGCAGCTTGCTGGATCTGGAGTCCAACAGCTATGGTGCTGCCCGACAAGCCTTGGCTGCCCTAGAGCGCCGCTCCATTCCCTTGGTGCTCTACAGCCTGCGCACCCGTGCTCAACTGGAGCAGGTGCGGCGGCAGTTACGCCTGGAGCATCCGTTCATCTGCGAGGATGGATCCGCCGTTTACGTGCCTGAGCATTACTTCCCGGCGGGCATTCTGGATGAGCAGTGGCAACACCGACCGCCCTACTACGTGTATGCCTTGGGTCTGCCCTATTCTCGCCTGCGCAGCATCTTGCAACAGGTGCGCCAAGATTTCCACTTGGACTTGATCGGGTTTGGGGATTGGACTGCCTCTGAACTGGCCGCTGCCACCGGGATCCCTTTGGAAGAGGCGGAGCGGGCGCAGCAGCGAGAGTACAGCGAGATTTTCAGCTATTCCGGGGATCCCGAAACCCTACGGGAAGCTTTTGCCCAACAAGAGGCCAACCTCACCCAACATCTGCTGCGGGTGCGTCAGCTCCACTTCTCCAGCCTGCCGCAATGGTATCTGACCGGATGGATACGGCCAACGATGGCCGCAGAACCCAATTTCTCGCCGGGGGAGCAGGCGGTGCGGCGGCTGCTGGATTGCTATCAACGGCATTTGGGCCCTATCAAGGCTTTGGGCATTGGTTGTTCCCCGCCCGATGTGGCCTTTTTGCGGTGGACGGAGCAAAAAGTGGTGCTTCCCAGCCCAATTGCGGATAGCCTCTGGAGTGAGGCCCTGCCCCAATGGCAATTGGCTCAGCTCCCCGGCCCAGAGGGGTGGAATGAAGTGGTGTTGATGTGGTTGGAGGAAACAGATCATGGTGATGAATAAGCAGCAGAGCGGTTGTCAGGCTGTCCCCCTGGGCTTGAGAACGGCGGGATGCTTGCTGAGTTTGGCGATGGCCATGCCCGCCTACGCACAACCGCCCATGACCCTACTGACAGGAGAACCGACGGTCGCCCAACTGAAGGAAGACGGAGCCCGCTACCTGCAGATGGGCTTTCATACCTTGGCCATCAACGCCTACCGGAGCGCGATTGAACTGGAAGAAAAAACCTTGGTGCTGCCCAGCGAACGGGATCCCGATGTGCCTTTCAACCTCGGCTTGATCTACGCCCGTCAGGGCAAGCTGGCGGAGGCGCGCGCTGCCTTTCAACGCTCGGTAGAGGTGGATCCCAGTAGCTTTAAGGCCCGCTATCAACTGGCTTTGGTGGATCTCAAGCTGGGGAACCTGGCCGCAGCCAAAGAGCAGCTCACCCTTTTGGCCCATGCCGCCAGCAACCATCCGGAAACCCACAGCCATATTCAATCTTTACTGGCCACTCTGGAGTCTGTGCCCCTGCCCGGCCAACAAGGGAAAAACCCGGCTCGTCCTCCAGCCGTCGAGTCAGAAGCCGCCAAGCTCTTGCTCGAACCTCAGAAAACAGAAACAGCCGCCCTGCCAACTGCGACTGAAAAGAAAGGGCCAGAGGAAGAGAAACCCCTCTCGCTTCTGCAGCGGCTCCGCCAACAGGAGCGGGACTAGTTCTCTCTCGGCCCAGACTGACAACCCATGAAGGCATGTAGCTGGATGCCAGGGATCCCACTGGTCACCGGGCCTTGGGCTAGGCTCACCCCTTTTTGGGATCCGACTGAGAATCTTCGGGCTGGGGCCCTTTGGTGGTGAACACCGTGGTGAACATCATCAGCATGCCTCCCCCCAAAATCAGCAGGGCCAATCCTCCGAACATCCAATTCATCCAGGCTTGGATTTCCATGGGGGGCTCTCCAGAATGCATAGGCAACCCTGATCCTACATCTGGAAAAACGGTGCCCAGCAGCTATTGATTGGCTCGGTGAAGCAACCCCAGTCCTACGACGGCACAGATGAAGTTGGGCAACCAAGCCGCCGTTGCCGGCCCCAGCGTCCCAATTTGTCCCAGCGCCTGGGTGATGAACAGCAGCACATAGAAGGCAAAGATAATCAGCACACTGATGCCCAACCCCAAAGAGGAACCGGTGCGTTGCGGGCGCAATCCCAAAGGCACCCCAATCAGGGTGAACGCCAGACACGCAAAGGGAATGGCATACTTCTGGTTGAGGCTGACCTGTAGACGACGCACCCGTTGCAGATCGCCAGAGCTGGCAATCACTTCGATATAATGGTTCAGCTCTCGAATGTTCATTTCCTCAGGGCTGCGGATCTCTTGAGCCAGCTCCAGTGGTGCGCGAGGCAGGCGCAACTCCTGCCGGCTGAAGGTGGCAATGTTGCTGTAGGTGCCATCAGGAGAAACGATGTAGTTGGTGCCATCCTCAAACACCCAAAGATTCTCTTGGGGATCCCAGCGTCCCCGTTGGGCCAGCAGGATTTGGTTGAGCGCTTCGTTGGAAAAATCTAGGACGATAATGCCGCGCATTTGCTTCCCATCGAAGCTGCGGGCGTAGAACTGACGGGTTAGCCCTTGTCGCCGGGAAAAGGTGCCGTCCGGCTCAGGCATGAGGATCTCGCCAAATTCTTGGTAGAGGATATTCTCCCGCCGGAAGTCGGGATCCCGATTTAAAGCTCGATTCAAAGTCGTGGCCGCTTGGCGATTGCTCACCGGCACCACCAGCTCATTGAACAGAAACGTTAACGTCGTCACCAGCAAGCTGAGGACGAGGGCAGGCACCATGAGGCGGTAAAGGCTCACCCCGCATCCGCGCAAGGCCGTGATCTCGTTGTCGGCAGACAAGCGCCCATAGGCCAGCAACGTGGCCAGCAACATGGACATCGGGAACGTCAAAACGATGATCCCCGGCGCCCGCAACACAAACACCTGTAACGCCGCCGAAAGCGACAGACCCGCTTCCACCACCAGGCGCACCAGCTCAAACAGGGATCCCACCGCCATCACCAAGGTTGTGAAAGCTCCCACCCCAAAGAGAAACGGCAGCAGCATCTCCGAGAGGACATAGCGATCCATCAGGCCCACCGCGCAAACGAGGGAGAGCCTGTGGTCAGGCCGCTCGCGGGAACGGGCAGGAGGGAGAGAATGAAGTTTCACGCAACCCAAGGAAGTAGTAGGCAGGACAGCCGAAGGCTGTTAACGACTCTAGACCGGAACACTGGGCAATGAAAGGCTATCGCCTTCCTTTCTCAACCTAACCCGCCTATGATCGACCCCAAGTAAGCTCAGGCATAGAATTGGGCCGGGTTTGTCTTGGGAAGACTTTCGACATGGTTTCCTCCTCTTCCCCCTCCTGCAATCTTAGGAGTTTGCTGGAGCGGCTCCTGGAGCTGCGGCAGCAGGTTGTAGAGGGATCCCAGAAATACTTGGCCGCTTGGGGCTGCCTTACGAGCCCTCCTGCGGCCATCCACAACCTGGCGCGGTATCTGGCTCTGCGACAACAGGATCTGCGCAGCCTGCAGTTGGAATTGGCCGCCCTCGGACTGTCGTCGCTGGGGCGATGTGAATCACGGGTTTTGGAAAACCTAGATGCTGTGATTGCCGTTTTGGCAGCAACTCAGGGCTTAGCCTATCCGGCGCCCAGCTATGAAGAGTTTTATGCCGGGGATACGGCACTTGAGCAGCACGCCGAGGCTCTGTTTGGCCGTCCTTCCCCCCATCGCCGCGCCCGCATCATGGTGACCCTGCCCAGCGAAGCCGCCGAGCAGCCTGAGCTGCTGTTGCAGTTGTTGGAAGGGGGCATGGACGTAGCTCGGATCAACTGCGCCCACGATGAGCCCTCGGTTTGGGAGAAAATGCTGGCCCATCTGCGCCGAGCTGAAGCCCAGACCCAACGGCCCTGCAAGGTTTTGATGGATCTGGCCGGCCCCAAGATCCGCACCGGCACGGTGGTCATGCCCCCAGATAAACCTAAAGTGTACCGGGGGGATCGGATCCTTTTGACTCCTGATGTCACCGAGGTCAACTCGGATATCTCCTGCCAAGTGACCTGTACCTTGCCGGCAATTTTGGGACAACTGCAGGTGGGGGCAACCGTTTGGATTGATGACGGGAAGATCGGCGCCCGCGTGGTGAGGGTCGAGCCAGCAGGAGTTGTTCTGGAGGTGGAAAAAATTTCCCCCCAAGGCAAGAAGTTGCGGGCCCAAAAGGGCCTTAATTTCCCCGATAGCCAGCTTCAGATCCAACCCCTAACCGACAAAGACTGCCAAGACTTACACTTTGTGGTTCGGCATGCCGATTTGGTGGGCTATTCCTTTGTCCAGAAGCCCGACGACTTGCACCTGCTGTTTTCTGAGCTGGAGCGGCTGGAGGCCCGGCCCGACTTGGGATTGATCCTCAAAATCGAAACCCAACAGGCCGTGAAAAACCTGCCTGCCCTCATTGCGACCGCCGCAAACCGCAGGCCCCTAGGGGTGATGATTGCCCGCGGCGACCTGGCTGTGGAAATGGGTTGGCTGCGCTTAGGCGAGATCCAAGAGGAACTCCTGTGGATTTGTGAGGCAGCCCGCGTGCCGGTGGTTTGGGCTACCCAGGTGCTGGATCAACTGACCAAGGAGGGTTTGCCCTCACGAGCCGAGCTTTCCGATGCAGTGATGTCCG
Source organism: Synechococcus sp. R50.1 (assembly GCF_047462115.1). Classification (NCBI taxonomy): domain Bacteria; kingdom Bacillati; phylum Cyanobacteriota; class Cyanophyceae; order Synechococcales; family Synechococcaceae; genus Synechococcus; species Synechococcus sp. R50.1. Next base: position 10,656 of record NZ_JANSIN010000064.1, read on the forward strand.
CCTGCGCCGAATGCGTGATGCTCAACAAGGGCCAGTATTTGCTGGAGGCGGTCGCCCTCCTCGATGAGCTGCTGGCCCGTATGCAGACCCACCAACACAAGAAAAGCCAACGTCTGCGGGCTCTGTACTCTTGGCGCTAGAGGCGGAACTTCTCTCCTAGGTAATACTTGCGCACCAAGGGATCCGCTGCCAACTCAGCAGAAGTGCCTTTGGCCAGGATTGCCCCGTCGTTGAGGATATAGGCGCGATCGGTGATCTCCAGAGTCTCCCGCACGTTGTGGTCGGTAATCAACACGCCGATGCCCCGCTGCTTCAGCTTGGCCACCACCTCCTGAATATCCGCCACCGCAATGGGATCCACCCCCGCAAAAGGTTCATCCAGAAGCAGAAATTTCGGCCCGTGGATCCCAGCAGCCAAGGCACGGGCGATCTCCGCTCGGCGACGCTCCCCCCCTGATACCTGTAGGCCCAAGCTGTGGGCGACATGGGCGATGCGAAACTCCTCCAGCAGTTGGTTGAGCCGCTGCTGCCAAAGGCGACGGGGCACCCCTGTTTGCTCCATGATCAGCAGCAGGTTGTCTTGAATGCTGAGGCGACGAAAAATACTCGGCTCCTGGGCCAGGTAGCCGATCCCCAATTGGGCACGACGATGCATGGGCAGGTGGGTAATATCTTGGTCATCCAACCAGACATGGCCTCGGTTCGGCTGGATCAGGCCGGTCATAATGTAGAACGTGGTGGTTTTCCCCGCCCCATTGGGGCCCAGCAGCCCGACGATCTCCCCCTGCTGAATGTTCAGGCTGACGTCGCTCACCACCTCACGGCGGCCATAGCGCTTACAGATGTTTTCTAAGTAGATCTGCATAGGGCGCTGATCAATGCTCACCGATTCTGAAAGGGGCTTCTCGCCCAGACAGGGATCCTGTAGTAAGTGTCTCTCCCGAAGATGCCCCAAATCTTGCCCACAATCCAGAGAGATCTGAGCAGAATTGATCCCCTCAGGCTGACCCTGGAAGTCTTCGATACTATCATCATGACGGCGTACTGTAACTGGTTGCACCACCGCTTCAGGATGGGATCCCTGGCCTTCCCATGCTCCGCTGCCCAGACTGCTCTTGGCTCAACCCCGACTCCGATTATCGCTGTCGCCGCTGTGGGCACTTTTTGCGCCATCGCCCGCTTCCTGTTGCCGGGAAGGGATCCCAGCTCAACCCAAGAAGGCCAAACACCAACCCTGCCGACTGGCGGGAAATCCGCTGGGATCGCGTCCTGACTTCATCGGCGATACTCGGGGTTTTGGTGGGGTTGGGGCAACTGTCTTGGCATTGGGTACAACCGCTGCTGAGAGATCCACCCCTTCCCAGTGTTGGCAACGGCCCGGCAGCTTCGGGACGATAGGACTCCAAACGCCATCGCGCCTTAAGAGAGCTTGTTATCAGGTGGGCCAGACAAACCTGTGGAGTGGCCGAAGTCGGCAGATGCCACTATCATGTGACCAACGCAGAACAACCCCGCTCTGCTGTGTCCCTTCACTTAAACCTTCAAAATTGCGAGGCTTGGTAACCATGAACCTCAATCTCAAAGTTCCCGCCATTTGGGCACTGCTGACCACGGCGGCCTTGGCTTCCACTGCCGCAGCCACAACCTACAACTCTTGTTTCATGCGCTACCTCACGGCTTCCCGAACCTGTCCTAATTGCCGCCTGGGATCCATTGAGCTGAGCAACTTGGATCTGGCGGAAGCCAATTTCAGCGGCTCCGATCTGATCGAGGCTAATTTGGAGCGCACCATCTTGACAGGTGCCGATCTCAGCCAGTCCTACCTGGTGGGAGCCAATTTGCGACGGGCCCAATTGAGCGGAGCCAACCTGAGTGGCGCTTACCTGGAGGGAGCGGATTTGCGGGGGGCCAACCTCCGGGGGGCCGATCTCTCTTCTGCATCCCTGTACGGCGCGGACTTGCGGGGGGCCGATCTGCGCGATGCCAATCTAGTTGGGGCTGACCTGCGCTTTGCTCGCACCTGGGGCGCACGCCTGCAGGGCGCCGTTCGGGAGTAGCGCAAGAGGCCGAGGTTACAAAAAACTGGATCCAAAGCCCCGCCCTTCCAGGGCGGCTTTGTGTAGCTTTGCTAGCAGCGGTAGGGTAGTCAACGGCTATAAAAGCTCGACAGTTTCCAACTAGAACACTGCACCCACACCTATCACCCTAGCCTGAGACGACCATAGCCGCAACTTTTACTCAGTAAATAACCCCCCAGTGATGGGGGGCGGTGGTGGGCCTGGCACCGAGCTAGGTTGCCAGCAGGTCACCCTGCCAGTAGATTCGCCGCTGATGCGTTTCACGTC